>NZ_JBMAWR010000027.1:0-86169 GCF_048586865.1 Pseudomonas bharatica
CAAATGTGGGAGCCGGCGTTGCCGGCGATGCGCCGCGCGGGCGGCGCTCGATCTCGAGGACGCCAGAAAACTCATGACAAGCACCTGCCAGCCCTGATGCGATCTACTGACGGGTCTTCTTACCTCAAAAGATGTGTAGATACCCATCAGCGAAGAGCCGAACGACCGCTGGCGTACTCGCGTTGAACCCCGTCCTCGCCACGGTGCTCCACCCTGTAGGTAGAGGAGGACGGCGATGAATGCAATCGATGAGTCGGTGTGGTGCACAAGCAATGGGGCCCGAGCCCTGGATGCCTGGTTTGCGATCTACGACGACCATCGCTTGCGCCGCGAGCGTCCGGACGACTACCACGATGAGCTGCTAAGACGTGCCGACGAGATGGACCGCCAGGGGCTGGTCGGCTGGCAGCAATGGCGCGACCTCAGGACCCTGGCCGATCGCAGTTACCTGCGGGCCGTGGCGGGAGACGACTTCGTCGCTCCCGCTGCGTCGTGTCACGGCTGTTGATAGTGGCCTGGCGTGGTGCCGGGCTCGTGGTCATGTTCCAGGCGTTGCACCTGCACATCGCTGAACGAGGCCGCATCGCCGCGCTGCAGGCCCTGCAAGTGGGCGGCGGCCTGTTCGGGCGTCAGGGTTTCCTCCTCGCTGTACAGCTCGCAGGTGCCGGGCTGGTTGTTCTGGATATAGCTGATCAGGAAAAGATGCCGGGCCATTTCGCTTGCCTCCTGGGGTGAGTGGGGTTGCCGTTCGAGGGCGCCACGGCCCTGCAGGTTCAGCCTTTTCGATGACCGGGGCGCACGGTTACCGCCTGTCGTTGTCAAGGACCTGCGCGCCTGGCCAGGCCTCTCAATTACTCCACCCATGGAAACAGGAGTCTTCCTTATGACCACCACACCACAGGAACACCTGCTGGACTGGCTGCGTGATGCCCATGCCATGGAGCAGCAGGCCGAAAGCATGCTCAAGGCCCAGGCCGAGCGCCTGGAACACTACCCATTGCTCAAGACCCGGATCGTCAAGCACATCGAGGAAACCCGCGGCCAGCAACGCCAGTTGGTGGGCTGTATCGAACGCCTGGGCGGCAGCACCTCGACCCTCAAGGACCTGGCGGGCAAGTTGATGGCTTTCGCTCAGGGCGTAGGTGGCATGACCATGAGCGACGAGGTGGTCAAGGGCGCCATGGCCGGTTACGTGTTCGAGAATCTGGAAATCGCCAGCTACACCGTGTTGATCGAAGCCGCCGAGGCGGCGGGAGACGTGGCCACCGCCGAGGTCTGCCGCTCGATCATCAAGGAGGAGATCGCCATGGCCGACTGGCTGAGGGAACACCTGCCGGAAGTGACCCGGGCCTTCCTTGAACGTTCGGCCGATCCGGATGCCGAGGCCAAGCGCTAAGCAGAAAAAAACCGCGCCGGGCCCCAGGGCCCGGCGCGGTTTTTTACGCCTCGTCGTTATTGACCTTGCCAAGATCAGCCGCGGTGATCGGCTGCGCATTGGGGTTGGACATGGTCCTGAGCTTCATGCTTTCGAGGGTGCTTGCGGAAAAATCGTCCAGTTCAACCGAGGCCGAACCGTCGCCACCATCCACCGCCGGTTGCGGCTCTTCCACGTATACCCAGTCTTCGCCCTCGTTCCACGGCCCGCGCATTTCGCCGCCGCTGGAGAGGTTGAAGTAGGTCCGGTTGAATTCCGGATGGCCGGGCAGCTTGCCTTGCGGGAAGTTCGGCTGGATCGAGTGCAGGGCCTTTTCGAAGGACTGCTGGTGGGCGATTTCCCGGCTCATGAGAAAGCCCAGTGCATCCTTGATGCCTGGATCGTCGGTGACGTTGATCAGGCGCTCGTAGACGATCTTGGCCCGGGCCTCGGCAGCGATGTTCGAACGCAGGTCGGCGGTCGGTTCGCCGATGGTGTCGATATAGGCCGCCGTCCACGGCACACCGGCGGAATTCACCAACGGTGCCCCGGCGCCGTACAGCAGGCTGGTGATGTGCGAGTCATTGCCTGCGCCGGTCAACGAGCGATACAGCTCGCCTTCCGCTTCCACCCCCTCGGCAAGCCGGCCCTTGGCGCCCTTGTTGAGCATCACCACGATGGAGCCGATGACTTCCAGGTGGCTCAGTTCCTCGGTGGCGATATCGAACAGCATGTCCTTGCGTCCTGGGTCATCCTCGCTGACCGCCTGGGTGAAGTAGCGCATCGCTGCGGCGAGTTCGCCCTGGGGGCCACCGAACTGTTCCAGCAGCAGGTTGGCCAATGCCGGATCCGGTGCGCTGACGCGCACGGTGTACTGCAATCGCTTGTTGTGCATGAACATGGGATTTTTCCTCGGCGAGCAGCCGGGGCGATTGCCGCCCCGGCAGGTTTACACGGTCTTGCAAGCTTCACTACCTACGCTTCAAGCACCGGTCAGCGATTGTCGTCATCGCTTTTGCGGCCACCGCCATGACTGTGCTGGCCGCCGACCCGTCCGGCCTCGGAGGCTTTCTCACGGTCGTTGGCGAAATTGCCACCGGAGGCCTGTCCGCCTTTGTGGCCGGCTTCGGAGGCACGCTGCGGGTCATTCTTGAAGTTGCCGCCGGAGACCTGGCCGCCTTTATGGCCGGCTTCGGAAGCACGCTCCGGGTCGTTCTTGAAATTGCCGCCGGAGGCCTGGCCACCTTTGTGGCCCGCCTCGGAAGCCTTCTCGCGGTCATTGGCGAAGTTGCCCGGGTTGGTATTGGCGTTGCCGCCCTGGTTGTCGCGTTTGTCCTGATTGTCAGCCATGATCTTTCACCTCGTATCTGTCACACAGGTTGGTCTGTGTTCAGTAATGACCGAGGGCAAGCGGCGAGGGTTTTTACTGTGTTCGACACTAGTGGACGAAGTGCATTAAGAGCATCAAGGCTAATTGCAGGGACCTTTTCGAATGCATGACCAATAGTTGGCGTGCGAGCCTTTATGTATAACTTTCTGAATAAGTTATACAGCGAGCAACTTCAGGTATAACTTTGTTAGGCCCGTCGGTCTGGATTGCCGTTTATTTGCGCAATAAGTTTCCAGTCGCTCAAACAAAGGGCTACTGTGTCGAGTGTCGTTTCATCAAACTTCAGGAGGACCCGATGAGAATTCGAGGAGAGGTATTCTGGGCGTGGGCGGATGCCGGCCTTCACCATCGCTCCTACGACGAAATACTCGATGATGGCAGCCATATTGATGTTCAAGTCAGGCTGTCGCGTACTGGCAATACGCAATTGTTCATCGGCATTTATGCCGCCGAAGGCCAGGCGCTATATGAAGAAGCCTACGATTCGCGTCCTGGCGAATCCATGTCCAAGGCCCTGGCGTTCGGCGTGGTGCATGCCAAGCGCCTGGCCGCGACCCGTCTGGCACGCGGCGGAAGGTACGCCAGCGTGGGGAAGGCTTGAAAGAAAAAGCCCGACCTGAGGTCGGGCTTTTGCTGCGGGCTCCTTCAGTCCGGCAGCGTGCTGGTCTCGGCGAACTTCTTCGGGTCCACGGGTGGTGGCTGGAAGGCCGGTCCGTCCCCGGCCAATCGCCAGCGTACATTCTCCAGGCCATAGCGTTCTGCCATCGGTTTGCTCACTTTCTTGATCTTATGTTGACCGAAACGCGGAATAACGCCTATTCCCGCATCGCAACTTGCCCAATGCCAGGCTTCGGCATTATCCATGCGTTCCAGCCTGATGATGAAAGTGCGAGGTTCGCCGCGCAGTTCATAATCGATTACATACAGTTGGGGTCCCTTCATGGCGATCTCCTTCATCAGATACCGGATACATGGAGAGGCGCGGTTCGGAAAAATTCAATTCAATTGAATGAGTGGAAGTGTTGGGCGGATTTACCCGCTTCACCTAGTGATCCATGTCATTGCCGTTACGCTGGTGATGGGGCGAGTGCGTCGCTCGCTCCGGCGTTGCTTAATGTTTCACCTTGAGCGCTAATAGCGGTTTCACCCGACACTGGACTGCGCATGTTCTCCTCCGAACGGCTCAAGGGCATCGATGTATTCGTCGCCGTTGCCGACCTGGGCAGCTTTACCGCTGCGGCACAACGCTTGAACCTGACCGGCTCCGCCGTGAGCAAAAGCGTGGCGCGCCTGGAAGGGCGCCTGGGCACTCGCCTGTTCAGCCGGACCACCCGCAGCCTGGCGCTGACCGAAGCCGGGCTGACCTTCTACCGCACCTGCACCTCGGTGCTGGCGGACCTGGAGGAAGTCGAGCAGGCCCTGGCCTGTGAGGGCAACGAGCCTCACGGGCGGGTACGGATCGAACTGCCGGCCTCCTACGGTCGCTTGCACGTGCTGCCGTTGATCATGGACTTCCTGCGCCTGCATCCACTGTTGCAGCCACATGTTTCCTTCTCCGACCACTTTGTCGATCCCGTCCAGGAGGGCATCGATATTGTCGTGCGCATCGGCGGTGCGGACGTCTGGCCAGCCAGTCTCGGCCATCGTTATTTCGGTGCCCAGCGCCAGATCTTCTGCGCTTCTCCCGACTACCTGGAACGCCATGGGGTGCCATGCACCGGGCAGGACCTGGAGCAGCATCAGTGCGTGGTCTACGGGCACAGCAACGGGCTGGTCAGCCCCTGGTTCTTCAAGGGGCGCCAACCCGGCGAGATGGAACGTCGGACCATGCAGGCGCGCATCGCGGTGGGCGATGGCGAGGGCGAGGTGGCTGCGGTGCTCGCCGGCCATGGCATTGGCCAGCTACCGACCTGGCTGACCCAGCGGCATGTCGATGCGGGCACCCTGGTCGAGGTGCTGCCGGACCTGGCCCACGATGGCTTGCCGATGCACCTGGTCTGGCTCAAGAGCCGGGAAAACCTGCCGAAGGTCCGCGCCTTGCTCGATTACCTGCTACCGCGCCTGGCTCCCCACGGAACCCGCGCCGAACCCTGATCAGCGTGCTGGATCGAGCCTGCGCACCAGCGGCACCATCAGCAGGGCCAGCAGCGCGACCAGCGCGGCCATATAGCCGATCCATTCGACCCCAAGGGCCGGGATGGTCAGCCCACCGATCACCGCACCGATGCCGATACCGGCGTTCGCGGCAGACACGTTGGTGCTGCCGGCCAGGGCCTGGGCGTGGTTGACCGAAGCCATGACCCGCACCTGGCTGATCGGGTACAGCGCCGTATTGGCGATACCCCAGAGCCCGAGCGCGGCAGCGAACAGCACGCCTGCATGGGCCAATGGGACGATTGCCGCCATGCCGATCGCCAGCAGCGCCAGGAACAGCGCGGTGGCCTTGATCGGCGAGCGGTCCACCGCCTTGCCACCTATCCAGTTGCCCACCAGGCCGATCGCGCCGAAGCCCATCAGCCACCAGCCCACCTGCGCCGCCGGGACCCCTGCGACCCGTTCGAGGATATCGGCGAGGTAGGTGTAGCCGATGAACATGGCGCTGAACACCACGACCGACAGCAGCACGTTCGCCAGGAACAACGGCTCCTTGAAGATCCGTGCCTGTTTCAAGAAATCGACCTTGGCGGTTCGCGCGACGCTGGGGATGCACAGCGTCACCGCCAGCGCCATCAGCAGCGACAGGCCCGCCAGCATCCAGAATGCGCCTCGCCAGCCGATGGCGCTGGCGGCCACCGTGCCCAGCGGGATGCCCAGCAGCATGGCCGCCGAGATGCCGAGGTAGATCCTGGAAATCGCCTGGCCGGCTTTCAACGGGCCCGCCAGATGCCCGGCGGTTTCGCTGGCAGTGCCCCAGAACACCGGCAAGGCCAGCGCCGGGATGATCCGTGCCAGGGCCAGGACCACGAAACTGTCCGAGGCGGCCGCCAGTGCGTTGGACGCGGCGAAGATCAGCAGGATGGCGATGAACAGTTTCTTGCGGTCGACATGGGAGAGGGCGGCGGTCAGCGGCGGGCCGAACAGCATCACGGTGAAGGCGAACAATGTGACCAGTTGTCCGGCCATGGAAATCGAGATGCCCAGGTCCCGGGACAGGGCAGGCAGCAGGCCGACGATGAGGAATTCGGTAGTGACGATCAGGAAGGCTGAAAAGGCGAGTATGGCGATGCTGATCCCGGTGGAGCGGGTAGATGCCAAGCGAGGGACGGGCTGGTGGACGGACATGAACGAGGGGCTCCAATGAACAGCGTCCCAGTCTATTTGTTAAAAGAGGTCTTATTTCTGGTGTTTTTTCTCTTGTTTGAGGAAATGGATTCATTAATTCGTCATTGCTTGAGTGAAGCCACTACCGTAATCGCTGGCTTCACATGACGGAACCCGAACAGGTCCATGGACACGACCCGGCTGACTCCGTACTGTGTGCGACCGCCGTTCCAGCCGAGTACACCGCCATGAATCGTCAAAAAAAGCTCCAGCAACTGTTCAAGGCCAAGGCCAAGAAGGCCAGTGCCAAGCTGGCGCCCAAGAACAGGAACACCTACGTCTCCAAGGCGGACCGGTTGAAGCTGGCGGCCGAGTCCAGTGAAGAGGTGAGTGCTACCCAGGCCAGCGAATCCGTTTGACCGGCGACAGTCGTTGGCCGTCCGTCGCTTTCAAGGCAACCCGCCGACGATGGGCTACATTTGGCCTACCGATGCCGGCTGAGGGAGTGTCACGCTGAGAAGGGCTGTTCAGCATGGGAGCCAGGCATTCGTTTACGACTGCCACGCAAGTGACTCCAGAACAAGGCGATGGCTCGCTGCGCGGGCGGATGGTCGCCGCCCATGAAGACCAGGATTACTTCTACGATACCGCCGAAAGCCGCAAGAACGTGCTCTACGGCATCCTCGAGTACGACCTCGGCGACCGCACCACGGTGGCGGCCGGCGCCAGTGTCGAAGACCTGCACGCCGTGCCGTTCTTCAGCGGCCTGCCGCGCAACAAGGACGGCAGTGCGGTGAACGCCGGGCGCTCGACCTTCACCGGCGCCGACTGGAACACATGGAACAACAAGCAGACCACCTACTTCGCCGACATCACCCATGACTTCAACGATGACTGGCGGCTGAAGGCCTCCGGTAGCTACATGCGCGAAACCAACTACATCCTCTACAGTTTCGGGCGCGGGGCGGTCGATCCGGCGACGGGCGACGGCATGCGTTCCCGGGCCTACCTGTACGACTTCGAGAACATCAACAAGGGTGCCGATATCAACCTCACCGGCAAATGGCGGGCGTTCGACCTGGAGCACGAGGTGGTGCTGGGGGCCAACGCCAGCGACCTGCAAACCGACGACCTGCAAGGCGGTCTGCTCAATCTGGGGGCGATCAACCTCTACGATCCGGTCTCGCCGCCGCGGCCGACCCTGGAGCAGTTGCTGGGCACCACCTATGCCGGGACGTCCAAGGGCAAGATCAGCCAGAACGGTATCTATGGCGTGGCGCGCTACAAGCTGGCGGAGCCGCTGACCCTGGTGCTGGGAGGGCGCAGCAGCAACTACCGCTACGACTATGACCTGCACCGTTTCAACGCCGCCTCGCCGGACCCCGCCCGGTCGCGGGAGAGCGGCGAGTTCACGCCCTACGGCGGTCTGATCTACGCGCTCAACGATCAGTGGTCCACCTATGTCAGCTACGCCGATATCTTCAAGCCGCAGACCGAGTTGACCGCACAGAGCACCACCCTCAAGCCGATCACCGGCTCCAACTACGAGCTCGGGTTGAAGGGCGAACTGCTCGACGGGCGAGTGAACACCAGCTTTGCGCTGTTCCGCGTCGAACAGGAAAACCGCGCCCAGGTGACCAATAACCCGGCGTGCAACAACGATTGCTATGTCGCCGGGGGCAAGGTCCGGGCGCAGGGCTTCGATGCCGAGGTCAGCGGCGAGGTGCTGGCGGGGCTGCAACTGTTCGCCGGGTACACCTACACCACCACCGAGTACCTCAACGACCCGAACGATGACGTGTCCACGGCCGGTTCCACCTTCAACAGCTACACGCCGCGGCACCTGCTGCGCTTCTGGGCGGACTACAACCTGCCGGGCCGACTGGAGCAATGGACGGTGGGAGGCGGGGCGAATATCCAGAGCGGCAACTACCACACCAACTTCGGCGGCACCGACGGCGTGGGGGATATCGAGCAGGCGGGGTATGCGGTGTGGAATGCGCGGTTGGCGTACCGGATCGACAAGCACTTCAGCGTGGCGCTCAACGGCAACAACCTGTTCGACAAGAAGTACTACTCGACGATTGGCTGGCTGCATGCGGCGAACCACTACGGCGATCCGCGCAACTACACGGTGACCTTGCGGGCTGATTTCTGATTCGGACCAGCTTGCCGCAGGCGTCCGCCCAGCCTTTCAGGCTGCGCTGTCGCGTAGAGAACAGGTTCGAAAGCACGACGCGTACCCTGTGGGAGCGGGTTCACCCGCGATTGCTATGGTGAATTCACTACCGCAATCGCGGGTGAACCCGCTCCCACAGGGTACGCGTTTTGCTGCTTTCTACACCTCGATGGTAACCGGTGAGGCCGACAACGCCACGCCCAGCAGGGCTTTGGCAATCCTCATTTCCAGCAGGATGCTGCTCAGTCTGGCTTCGTTGCGCGGAGTGGGCGTGTCAGGCAGTGAGCCTGCGCCGTGGATGGCTTTTTCGAGATGCTCGGCAGCCCTGGCGATGGCTTCGTTGTGGTAGAGGCCGGGGCCGACGCAGAGGACGGGAGGTGGATCGGGAACGACTTTCTTCATGGCATTTCTCCTATTTTCATCGGAGTCGCCAGACGTCGCTGCTAAACGAAGGGTGGCGACCGTGCGTGGGTTAGCAGACCGAGGCATAGGAGAAACCCGGCGCACCCGAAGGTGCCCGCACGCACAGCCGCCATGAAAGGAAACTGTTGGTCTTCTATGCATTCGGACTGCTAAGTCCGTGTCGTCGATTTGCGACGACCGACGAAGACTAGGCACCGTTTCCACCAGACGCAACCAGTTGGCAGGGCTGGGGAGTATGCTTGGGAAATTGCCTACAAGAAAGTCGGAAGTCGGGGAAGTTTCGCCCTCAAATGCAACATCTTTTTCCGACGCATTCGAGGGACGCGGGTTTCAAGGCGTGCCGTTTCGTCCGTGCAGCAGGTACCCGCTGCGTTCGCTCAGTCGCTCGTAGTACTCGCTCACCGCCGGCAGGTGCGGCCGCTCGAAGGGCGTTCCGAACCAGCGGTTGACCGACAGCCCCACGGGGATGTCGGCCAGGGTGAAGCGTTCGCCAGCGACGAAGGCGCCCGTACGGGCCAGTTGCTGGTCGAGGATGCCCATGTACCGCGACCATTCCGCCTGCCCGGCGGCAAGCGCCTCGGGCGATTGATGCAAGGGCGAATGGCGCACCAGCGACATGAAGGTGTAGCTCCACGACCGGTTGAGATCGGACGCCTGCCAGTCGATCCATTGATCGACCCGGGCCCGGGCCTGCGCCTCCAGCGGATACAGGGCTTCTTCGCCATAGCGGGTGGCCAGGTAGCGGATGATGCTGTTGGATTCCCACAGGATGAAATCGCCGTCCTGGATCACCGGGATCATGGCGTTGGGATTGAGGGCCAGGTATTCCGGAGTATCGAGGGCCCGGAAGCCCGAGCCCCAATCTTCGCGCTCGAAAGGAAGGCCGATTTCGGCGCAGGTCCAGAGGACCTTGCGCACGTTGATGGAGGTGGCTTTGCCTAGAATCCGTAGCATTTGTTCGTCCTTGTACAGGGAGCGGCCATCATCCATGGTGGCGATTTGTTGGTCAATGTGCAGGACGTGAAACCAGTAAGTTGCAGGTCGCGGTCAAAACGCTCCCTGCACCGTGACCATGAAATTCCGCGGTTCCCCGTAGTAGTTCCCCCATCCCGGTGCACCGATGGTGGCGTAGTACTTCTTGTCGAACAGGTTGTTGCCGTTCAGCGCCACCGTCCAATTCTGGTCGACGCGATATTGCACGCGGCCACTCCACAGGGTGTAGCCCGGCTGTTCGATCTTCAGGGTGCGGTTGTAGCGCGAGTTCTCGCTCTGGCTGCTGACCCCGGCACCGAGGCTCCAGCGTTCCAGCGCGCCGTCGAGCTGGTAATCACCCCAGACCCGCAGCATGTGCCTCGGTACGAAGCTGGAACTGAAGGTCAGGTCGTTGCTGTCGACCTCGTTGATGCTCTTGAGGAATTTGGTCTGGGTGTAGGTGTAGCCGGCCAGCACTTGCAGGCGCTCGACCGGCGAGCCGCTGATTTCCGCCTCGAAGCCCTGGGCGCGGACCTTGCCGTTGTCGGTGTAGCAATACTGGTCGCCGGAGCCCATGCAGGTGCCGACATAGTCGGTTTCGGCACGATGCTCCTCGATGGTCCGGAACAGGTTGAACGCGGTATTCAGTTCGCCATTGAACAGCTCGCCCTTGATACCGATCTCGTAGTTGGCACCGGTCTTGGGTTGCAGCGTCTGGCCGTCGGCGGTGACCTTGTTGCTTTGTGGCTGGAAGATATCCGCATAGCTGGCGTAGGCGGTCCACTGCTCGTTCAGGTCATACAGCACCGCGGCGAACGGGGTGACCTGGCCGTTTTCCTGGCTGCGGTTGGGCACCCAGTAGTCATAGGCCTGGGTATAGGAGTCGCTGTGGTTGCGGTACCAACTGACCCGGCCTCCGAGCACCAGGGTCAGCGGCTCGGCCAGCTTCAGGCGCACATTGGCGTAGGTGCCGAACTGGCGGGTGAGGGAGTCGGTCGGCACGCTGCCGCCCCGGGTCGGGTTGACCAGGTAATCGGCCTTGGAGGGATGAGGGAAGTCCGACGACGGATCGAACGGGTTCTGCGAGCCGCTCAGGCGCATCAGGGCAAAGTAGTCGTGGTTCTTCTGGCGGCTGGCGTTCATCCCGACGATGACCTCGTGCTCCAGGCCGAAGGCGCGGAATTTGCCGTCGAGGTAGGTATCGAAGCCGTAGTCGGTCTGGTCGTAGTCGAAGCGCCCGGCGTAGCGGCCCATGGCGGCAGTGCTGGCGCCCACGGCAACGGCACCCTCGGAGTAGCCGTATTCGATGTCCTGGTCGTTATGGGTATAGACCGAGGCGAAGTTCAGCGACCAGTCGTCGTTGAAGCGGTGCTTGAGGTCGGCGAAGCCGGTGATGCGCTGGCTTTGCAGGTCGTTCCAGCTGGCGCCGAGGCAGGTCGAGCGCGACAGCTTGAGGTCGCTGCCGTCGGCGTAGCGCGGCAGGCCGTGGTAGCAGGGTGAGGCATCGACGTCCTCGTAGGCCAGGCCGAAGCCGAGGGTGGTGTCCGGGCTGATGTCCCAATCGAGTGCGCCGTAAAGCACCTGGTCCTGGCGCTTGGCGTTGTCGTAGAAATACTGGCGGTCCTGCAGGGTGGCCACGGCGCGGCCGCGCACGCTGCCGGATTCGTTCAACGGGCCGCCAACGTCGATCTGGCCGCGGTAATCGTCCCAGCTACCGGCGGACATCGTCAGCTTGGTCGCCGCGGTTTCCAGCCCGCGCTTGCGCACGAAGTTGACGCCGCCAGCGGAGCTGCCCGAGCCCTTGAGCATGCCCGCCGCGCCCTTGAGCACTTCGACCCGGTCATAGAAGGCCATGTCGCTGGAGAAGCTGTTGGCCTGCACATAGTTGCCCCCCACATCCAGCGGCACGCCGTCGTACTGGTACTGGCCATCCATGTTGAAACCGCGGGAGAAGAAGTACTTGCCGCCCATGGGCGAGTCGTAAACGGTGATGCCCGGGGTCTTTTCCAGGACCTTTTCCAGGGTGTTGAGGTTCTGGTCGTCCATCATCCTGCGGGTGATGACGGTCAGCGACTGCGGGGTTTCCTTCAGGGTATGCACGCCCTTGCCGATGGTCACGGCACGGGCGGTGTAGGAGTCGGTGCCTTCGGTGGTGGGGTCGAGGCGCTGGCTGCTGATGGTGGTGGCGTCCAGTTCCATCGAGCCCTGCTCGTTGTGCAAGGGGCGCAGCGCGTAGGAGCCGTTGCTCTGCGGCACCGCTTGCAGGCCGCTGCCTTGCAGGAGGATGGCGAAGCCCTGGTCGACGCTGTAGGTGCCGTCTAGCCCGCCGGACTGACGGCCCTGGAGCAACGCCGCATCGAACGACAGGGCCGTGCCGGACGCCGAGGCAAAGGTGCTGAGGACGGTGGCCAGGCTGCCGGCCGGGATGTGCCAGGATTGCATCGCGCCGGCTTCGGCAGCGTGGGCCAGCCCCGGCAGGCTGAGCGCGCCGAGTGTGCAAAAGCCCAGGCGAATGGCTACGGCTACCGGTGTCAGCAGGCGTGCGTGCGGGTACTTCATGGTGTTCCTCCCCAAATGAAACCGTGCAAAACGGCATCTACTGAGGATTGGCCGAGCAGGGCGGGCAAACAGTGCAACCTGAATCTAAGTATTTTTCGTTCGCATCTTTCGGCGGCAATTCATCCCTATGCCGCCTGTACGCTGACCCAGTAGGCGGTGCGCCGCACGATGCGCAGGCCGAAGCCGCTTTCCAGGGCGGCGAGGGCGCGGTCGGTATCGTCCAGGGGGAAGGCGCCGGAAATCTTCAGGTCGGCGATGGCGGGATCGCAGCGCAGCCAGCCATGGCGATAGCGCGACAGTTCGTCGAGCAGATCGCCGAGGGGGCGCTGGATGGCGATCAGGCTGCCGCTGCGCCAGGAGGCGACGCTGGCATCACTCTGCCAGGGCTCGCCGAGGCGCAGGCGGTCGAAGCGCACTTGTTGCCCGGCTTCGACGCGCATGACGCGCTCACCGGCAGCCGGGCGGACCTCCACGGCTTTCTCCAGCACCGCCACTTCGCAGAACCGGGCTTCGGTCTGCACCGTGAAGCGGGTGCCCAGGGCGCGGACCTGTCCTTGCGCAGTCTCCACCACGAAGGGCCGGGCCAGGCCATCGACCGCCGTCTCCACCAGCAGCCGACCGCTGAGCAGGCGCAGCAAGCGGCGCTCGGCGTCGAAGTGCACGTCCAGGGCGCAATGGCTGTCGAGCAGCACCTGGCTGCCATCGGCCAGGGCCAGGCGGCGTTGTTCGCCCACGGCGGTACGGTGGCTGGCCATCAGCGCCGCGCGCCATTGGCTGTCCCAGCCGTTCCAGCCCACCACGCCGACCCCGGCCAGCAGCAACAACTGGCGCAGGACCCGGCGCCGGGATTCCCGCGCCTGGCGCAGGGCCGAAGCCGCCACATCGCCCGGCACGCCCTCGACCATCTGGCGTATCGACTCGACCTGTTGCCAGGCCCGACGGTGCAGCGGATCGGCGTTGTGCCAGTGCTGCCAGCCGAGACGGTCGGACTCGGTCTCGATACCGGACGACAGGCGCGCATACCACTGCGCCGCACTGCGCAGGGCCGCGCGTTCGGCAGGGTCCAGGGCAGGGCGGGCGCTGCTCACAGCAAGCCCATGCGGATCAGGCAGCAGTGCTCGATGGCCTTGGCCATATGGTTGTTCACCGTGCGCAGGGAGATGCCCTGGCGCTCGGCGATCTTCGGGTAACTCAGGCCTTCGAACTGCGACAGGATGAAGGTCTGGCGCACTTTGTCGCCAAGGCTGTCGAGCATGCGGTCGATTTCCATGAGGGTCTCGAGGACGATGGCCTGGGTTTCCTGGGAAGGCCAGGTTTCCTCGGGCAGGGCGGCGAGGGCTTCCAGGTAACTGTGCTCCAGGGCGCGGCGGCGGAACAGATCGATCATCAGGCCCTTGGCCACGGTACTCAGGTACTGGCGGGGCTGACGAATGTCCGTGGCCTGCCGCGCCTTGAGCACCCGTACGAAGGTGTCCTGGACCAGGTCGGCGGCATCGCTGTGGTTGTCCAGGCGCTTGCGCAACCAGCCACGCAGCCAGCCGCTGTGACTGCTGTACAGATCATGGACGGCGGAGCGCAGGGCGAAATCGTCGACAGACATGGGAAAGAGTCGCTAATGAGAATTTTTTGCAATTTCACCTTTTTGCAGCAGGTTTGGCAATCCCCGGATAAAAGCGGCTGCTTTCGGCGGCCTCCCAGGCTGCGGCGGCTCTCATTGAGCAAGACATAACTATTTGATTTGCAAGGACCTTGTGGGAGCGGGTTCACCCGCGATTGCTATGGTGAATTCACTACAGCAATCGCGGGTAAACCCGCTCCCACAGGGTACGCGTCCTGCTTTAGAACTGTTCTCTGCGCGACTCCCAAAGGATTTGCGGTGCACGCGGTCCCTGTGGGAGCTGGCGTTGCCAGCGATGAGGCCATCAGCGGTAGCGGAGATCTTTTACTCGCCGAGCACCAACTGCCGCGCCAGCCGGTTGTGCCGCTCCAGCACCCGCGGCAGGTCCACCGTGGTGATGCGCCCGTCCTTCACCACCACCCGGCCGTTGATCACGCTGGTATCGACATGGGTCGGGGTGCAGAACACCAGGGCCGCCAGCGGGTCGTGCAGGGCGCCGGCGTAGGCTACATGGCCGAGGTCGAAGGCGACGAAGTCGGCCACCATGCCCGGGGCGAGGGCGCCGATGTCGTTGCGGTTGAGCACCTTGGCGCCGCCCAGGGTGGCGATCTCCAGGGCTTCGCGCGCAGTCATCGCATCCGGACCGAAGCCGACCCGCTGCAACAGCAGGGCCTGGCGCACTTCGCCGATCATGCTGGCGCCATCGTTGGACGCCGAACCATCGACGCCCAGGCCCACCGGTACACCGTGATCGCGCATCTTGCGGATCGGCGCGATGCCCGAGGCCAGGCGCATGTTCGAGCACGGGCAGTGGGCGACCCCGGTGCCGGTGCGGGCGAACAGCTCGATGCCGTGCTGGTCGAGCTGCACGCAGTGGGCGTGCCAGACATCGTGGCCGACCCAGCCCAGGTCTTCGGCGTATTCGGCCGGGGTCATGCCGAATTTTTCGCGGCTGTAGGCGATGTCGTTGACGTTCTCCGCCAGGTGGGTGTGCAGCGAAACCCCATGCTCACGGGCCAGCACGGCGGCTTCGCGCATCAGGTCGCGACTCACCGAGAACGGCGAGCAGGGCGCGACCACGACCCGCAGCATCGAGCCATGGCTGGCATCGTGGTAGTCCTCGATCAGGCGCTGCGACTCCTTGAGAATGTCGCTTTCCTTTTCCACCACCGAGTCCGGCGGCAGGCCGCCCTGGCTGCGGCCGACGCTCATGCTGCCGCGGGCGGCATGGAAGCGCATGCCGATCTCGCCGGCGGCGTGGATGCTGTCGTCGAGCTTGCAGCCGTTGGGGTAGATGTACAGGTGGTCGCTGGACGTGGTGCAGCCCGACAGGATCAGCTCGGCCATGGCGGTCTGGGTCGAGACCGCGATCATCTCCGGGGTCAGCCGGGCCCAGATCGGGTACAGGTTGGTCAGCCAGTTGAACAGTTCGCCATCCTGGGCGGCCGGGACCACGCGGGTCAGGCTCTGGTACATATGGTGGTGGGTGTTGACCAGGCCGGGGATGACCACCTTGCCGGTCATGTCGAGGATCTCGTCGGCCTGTTGCGGCAGCGCGTCGCTGGGGCCGACCTGCTGGATCAGGTTGTCGACGATATACAGGCCGCCACCTTTGATTTCACGGCGTTCGCCGTCCATGGTGACCAGCAGCGTGGCGTTCTTGACCAGTAATGTCTTGGGCATGGGTATTCCTCTCCTGATGGGAGTGCGGTTTCGATGGGATGCCTTGGCGGCGATTCGATCAATGCGAAGGGGGCGAGAAGGCGGTCGGGGCGCGGGGCCTCGATGGGTCCAGGCTTTCGCGAGAACGGAGTTCATCGTCGGCGGCCAGGCGCACGACAAGCGACATCGGGAGAGGGCGCCCGAGTGGTTCGGGCAGGATCAGGTGTTGCATGGTGTCAGACCGTCGCTATACGCATGGGCGATTGCCAATGTCGTAGGCGCCGGAGGATTGTAGTTGTATTTATATTTTTTTGTATACAGTTCCGGCGCTACGGTCCCTGCCGTTGCGCCGGGTGTTCAGTGGCCAGCGGCCCTGAGGCGTTTGGCATCGATCGCGCAGACCAGATTGCGCAGCTCCCCGAGGATCGATTGGCGCTGCAGGGGCTCCCACTGTGGGGTCTCGTCCCTGCGCGCGATCTCTTCGCCGCTGGCGAAATAGTCGGTGAAATAAACCCGGCCGAACTGGGCCGTTTCGTCCCGTTCGCAGTTGATCACCCGCAAGGCGCTCGAACTGCGCACATAGGTCTTGCCAGCGCCGATCTGCTCGGGCTTGCCGTAATTGTGAACCAGGTTGAACTGGCGCAACTGCGGCTTGCCCTGGTAAAGGGCGACGGAGTTGGCCGCGAAGAAAGTGGCCACTTCGGGCGTGGACATGATTTCGAACATGCCCGCAGGCTTGGCCGGCGGGGCAGCCGGCGTCGCTTCGGGTTTCGCCCCGTCATGGGCGCAGCCGGCCAGGAGCAGGGCTGCGGTCAGGCACAGGACAGGTTTCATTGCCCGGCTCCTGGTACGACATCCGGGCGCTCGCGCTGCAGCAACGCGGTATCGATGCTGCCTTGCAGCGAGCACAGCAGGCGGGTCTTGCCGTCCTCGGTGCTGAGCATCAGCAGCTTTTCCGCAGAGCCTGCCGCCGGCGCGATGCCCGATGCCGCGTTCGGGTTGTCCTGCCAGGCGTCACTGCCGCGCGGTTTGATCTGCGGCCGGGAAATGAAATATTCCCCGGCTTCTTCCCAGTGGGCCTGGGGCAGTTTCGCCATGACCTCCTCGCGGCTGGCCACGGTTTCGAAGCCCCAGAAGTAATAGGTACCTTGCGCGCCCAGGTCGAAGGCCCGGTCATACCAGGCGGTCAACGGCAGGCCGTTGTCATCCACGGGATGGGCAAAGGTCAGCAGCGCACCCTCCGGGCTCGTGCGGTCGGCGACCGATATCCAGGCCACGCCGGCCTTGTCGTCCTGGCTCAGCTTCACCTGACGGGCCAGTTCGCCACGTTGGGCATGCAGGTTCTTGAAGAACGAAGGCTGGCATTGCAGCAGCCCTTCGGCCAGGCCGGTCGCCAGCGAGTTGCCGGCCCACAGGCCGAGCAGCAGGGCGAGGGCGGGTTTGATCGTGCGGGGGGAAATGCGGGTCAGTTCCATTGAGACGGATATCCTGGACGGGTGGGAAACTACGGATGCAGGGCCGGGAAATCCACTTCGTAGATGCCTCGCTCGGCCCGCATCGGCACCGGTGCTGTGATCGCCCTCAGGTCGGTGAGTTCCCAGGCGAGCCAGCCTTCTTCGTGATAACTCGCACAGGCCGCCTCGATATCGCCGACTTCGAAGGGGCGAACCGCCTTTACCCGCACGATGGCGACGGCAACTCCATCGTCCTGCTCACCGTCGTTATGCAAAAAGCGCTTGTTCTCGACGATCAGCAGGTCCTCGGAGGGCTCAAGGCCAGGCTGCCAGCGACGGATTTCGAGGGTTTTCTGCCCGCAGGCGATCCTCGTGCCGCCGGGGCTGACGATGGACAGGGCTTTCATGCGCATTCCGGTTATTCCTCCAACGGGCCACCACGGCACTGCTGTCATGCCTGTGTGGCGGCCCGTGCCGGGATGGCGGCAAGGATAACTAGATTTGAACCCGCCTGCGCAGCTCTCGTGCCGCAGCCACCATGTTCACCAGTGCCGCTTCGGTTTCCGGCCAGCCGCGGGTCTTCAGGCCGCAGTCCGGATTGACCCAGAGTCGCTGGGCCGGAATGCGCCGCGCGGCCTTTTCCAGCAGCTTGATCATCTCGTCCTTGCCCGGCACCCGCGGCGAGTGGATGTCGTAGACCCCGGGGCCGATCTCGTTCGGGTAGTCGAACTTCTCGAAGGCGTCGAGCAGTTCCATGTCCGAGCGCGAGGTTTCGATGGTGATCACGTCGGCGTCCATGGCCGCGATCGATTCGATCACGTCATTGAACTCGCTGTAGCACATGTGGGTGTGGATCTGGGTTTCGTCGCGCACGCCAGCGGCACACAGGCGGAAGGCTTCGGTGGCCCATTCCAGGTAATGCCCCCAGGCGCTGCGACGCAGCGGCAGGCCTTCGCGGAAGGCCGCTTCGTCGATCTGCACGATGCGGATGCCCGCGGCTTCCAGGTCCTGCACTTCGTCGCGGATGGCCAGGGCCAGTTGCCGGGCCTGGACCTCGCGGCTCACGTCTTCGCGCGGGAAGGACCACATCAGCATGGTCACCGGGCCGGTCAGCATGCCTTTCATGACCTTGCTGGTCAGGCCCTGGGCATAGCTGATCCAGTCCACGGTCATCGCCTGCGGACGGCTCAGGTCGCCGAAGATCACCGCCGGTTTCACGCAGCGCGAGCCGTAGCTCTGGACCCAGCCGAAGCGGGTGAAGACGTAGCCGTCCAGTTGCTCGGCGAAATACTCGACCATGTCGTTGCGTTCGGCTTCACCGTGCACCAGCACGTCGAGCCCGAGGTTTTCCTGGATTTCCACGGCGTGGCGAATTTCGCTGTGCATGGCTTCGACGTAGTCGGCCTCGGTCAGCCGGCCTTGCTTGAAGGACTGGCGCGCCAGGCGAATGGCGGCGGTCTGCGGGAACGAGCCGATGGTGGTGGTGGGGAACGCGGGCAGGTCGAGGTGGGCGCGCTGTTTGCCGATACGCTGGGCGAACGCCGAATGACGCTGGCTGTCGGCCGGCTTTATCGCTGCCAGGCGAGCCTGCACGGTGGGCTTGTGGATGCGAGGCGAGGCAGCGCGGCTGGCCTGCACGGCGCGGCTCTGCTCCAGCGCACTGCGCACGTCGGCGGCGTCTGGCTGGTCGATGGCCTTGGTCAGCAGGGCGACTTCCCGGCATTTCTGCACGGCGAAGGCCAGCCAGCTTTTCAGTTCGGCATCCAGCTGGTCTTCACGCTCCAGATCCACCGGGCTGTGCAGCAGCGAGCAGGATGGCGCAATCCACAGGCGATCGCCCAGGCGCTCGGCGGCGTGACGCAGCACCTCCAGGGCTTTTTCCAGGTCGCAGCGCCAGACGTTGCGGCCGTTGACCACGCCCAGGGACAGGATCTTGTAGGCCGGCAGGCGGTCGAGGATGGTCGGGTACTGCTCGGGGGCGCGCACCAGGTCGATATGCAGGCCGTCCACCGGCAGGTTGGCGGCCAGGCCGAGATTGTCCTCCAGGCCGCCGAAGTAGGTGGCGACCAGCTTCTTCAGCGGTTCACGCTGGATCAGGTTGTAGACGCGCTCGTAGGCGTTCTTCCAGTCCTGGGGCAGGTCGAGGGCCAGGATCGGTTCGTCGATCTGCACCCATTCCACGCCTTGCGCGGCCAGGCGCTGGAAGATCTGGCCGTACAGCGGCAGCAGGCGGTCCACCAGCTCCAGTTTGTCGAAGTCGCCACCCTTGGCCTTGCCCAGCCACAGGTAGGTCAGTGGCCCCAGCACCACCGGCTTGACCGCATGGCCCAGCGCCAGGGCTTCATCGACTTCCTCGAACAGCTGTTCCCAGCTCAGTTCGAACTGCTGGTCGGCCGTGAATTCGGGGACCAGGTAGTGGTAGTTGGTGTCGAACCACTTGGTCATTTCCTGGGCATGGGCGCCGCAGCACCCTTCGCTGACGCCGCGGGCCATGGCGAACAGGGTGTGCAGGGTCGGCTTGCCGGTGTGGTTGCGGAAGCGCTCGGGGATCACGCCGAAGGTCAGCGAATGGGTCAGGACCTGGTCGTACCAGGCGAAGTCGCCGACCGGCAGCAACTCGATCCCGGCATCCTTCTGCACCTGCCAATGGCTGGCACGCAGCGCGCGGCCCACGGCGCGCAGGCCGGCTTCATCCAGCTCGCCTTTCCAGAAGGCTTCCTGGGCCTTTTTCAGTTCACGGTCGCGTCCGATGCGCGGGAAACCGAGGTTGTGTGCCAGTGCCATGCTGCAATCTCTCCATCGAAAAAATCAGTGGAGGGATTTTCGGGATTGCGCTGTGGTGAGACAAACTCATTTTATTCGCGAAGAACTTTAGGTTTGCTCATGGTCTTTAAGCCTGCCCGAACGCCGCTCCGCGCTCGGGAAGCTGCTGCGCCTGGATTTCCTGTGGCAGTGCCGTGACCTTGATCGCCCGCACCGGCACGGCGAACTTTGCGCCGATCCTGGAGAAGCGCTCGAGCAGGTGGAAATTGATCGCCTGCTGGATATCCATGTACAGGTTGTAGCCCGGGTCCTTGACGATATACACGCACTCGAACTCCAGCGCTTCCTTGCCGAAGCCGCGCAGGTGGGCACGGTCGAAGCGCACCTGGTCCTGCGCGCGAATGGCCTGCTCGACGATCTCCGGTGCCTGCTTCACTGCCTCGGTCGGGGTGTCGTAGGACAGGCCGAACTCGAACACGATGCGCCGCTCCTGCAGGCGCTTGTAGTTCTGGATGGTGCTGCTGATCATGCTGGCGTTGGACATGACGATCTGTTCGCCACCCAGGCTGCGGATTCGCGTGGTCTTCAGGCCGACGTTCTCGACGGTCCCGGCCAGCGGGCCGATGACGATGAAGTCGCCGACCTCGAACGGTTTATCCACGGCGATCGCCAACGAGGCGAACAGGTCGCCGAGGATGTTCTGCACCGCCAGGGCCACGGCGATCCCGCCCACGCCCAGGCTGGCGACGAAGGCGGTGATGTTCACCCCCAGGTTGGACAGCATCGCCAGCAGTACCACCGACCACAACAGCACCCGCGCACCCCAGGCCGACAGGGTGGCCAGGGCACCGCGCTGGTACAGGCCGTCGCTGCTCTGCCGGGCGAAGTAGCGCGACAGGCCGAGGGCGATGGCACGGTTGGCCCACAGGCCGATCTGCAACGCCGCGACCACGAACCACAGGCTGCCGACCCGGTTCAGCCAGCGCTCGGGCAGGTCGAGCATGCCCAGGCCGACCAGCAGCGAGGCAAGGAACAGCAGCAGGTTGCTGGTGCCGGCCAGGACTTTGGCCAGCACCTGGCTCAGCGCGCCGTCATGCTCCGACCAGCGCCGTACCCGGCGCAGCAGGAAGCTGATGGCGGCGCGCGAGACGAGGAAGGTCAGCAACGTCACGCACAGCGCCAGGAGCAGGTTGAGAAGGGAAATGCCGAACAGCGTGGTGTCGGTGAACAGTCCGATGATGCGCTCGTTCATGGGTGGTCAGCCTCCGGGTTGTCCTCGGGTGGTTTGCTCAGGGTCCTTCTTATGGGGTGCCCTGCGACCGTCACAGTTCGATCCGATTTCACAAACCCAGCATATTGGCGTGCACGTAGTACATGATCCACAGCGACAGCCCCACCAGCAGGGCGATGATCACCACGCTGAACACCAGCGCCACCAGGCTCCAGCGTTGCTCGCGGGCGGTGGTCAGGTGCAGGAAGAAGACCACGTGCACCAGGATCTGCAACACCGCGCAGCCAAGGATCACCGCGAAGGTGACCCGCCGCGACATGCTCGGGTACAGGGCCAGGGCAAAGGGAACGAGGGTCAGGATGGCTGCCAGCAGGAAGCCGATGTTGTACGACCTGGCGCTGGACTGGCTGGCGCCGGCGCTGCTGTGAACCTGGCTTTCACTGGACATCAGATCACCCCGAACAGATAGACGACGGTAAACACGCAGACCCAGACGATGTCCAGGAAATGCCAGAACAGGCTCAGGCAACTCAGGCGCGTGGAATTGACGCAGCACAGGCCGCGCTGCCGGACCTGGAGCATCAGCAGCGCCATCCACACCAGGCCGATCAGCACATGCAGGCCGTGGGTACCGACCAGGGTGAAGAAACCGGTAAGGAAGGCGCTGCGCTGCGGGCCGTTGCCCTCGGCGATCAGCGTATGGAACTCGTTGAGCTCCATGGCGATGAAGCCCAGGCCGAGGACGAAGGTCACCCCCAGCCATTGCAGGACCCGGCGCTTGTCCTTGCGGTGGTTGGCGAGCATGGCGTAGCCGTAGGTGATGCTGCTGAACAGCAGCAGGAAGGTTTCGCCGAGTACGTAGGGCAGTTCGAAGATGTCCGCCGCGCTCGGTCCGCCCGCCGTGGCCTGGCCCAGTACCGCATAGGTGGCGAACAGCGTGGCGAAGAGGATGCAGTCGGTCATCAGGTAGATCCAGAAGCCGAACAGGCTCAGCGAGCCGGCATCCTCGTAACCGTGCTCCTGCTGGTGGGCGGTCTCGTTCAGGACGATCTGCGACATGGTTCAGGCCTCCGCCATCAGTTGGCGCCGTTCGGTTTCCAGGCGTTCCACTTCCCCGGCCTCGACGTAGTACTCGGTGTTCTGGTCGTAGCTGCGCACGATCAGGGTTGCGACGGTCGCCAGCAGGCTTGCGATCACCAGCCACCAGATATGCCAGACCAGGGCGAAGCCCAGCACCGTGCTGAGGGCACCGATGACCAGGCCCAGGCTGGTATTGCACGGCATATGGATCTTGCGGAAATCGGCCTTGGCCAGGGTTTCCACACCGCGCTCCTTCATTCCCCAATAGGCGTCGATGCCATGTACCACGGGCTGTTCGGCGAAGTTGTAGAACGGCGGTGGCGAGGCGGTGGCCCACTCCAGGGTGCGGCCGTCCCAAGGGTCGCCGGTATAGTCGCGGTTCTCGTGGCGCTTGCGGATGCTCACCACCAGCTGCGCGACCTGGCAGGCCACGCCGCACAGGATGATGCACACGCCGAACATCTCCAACAGCAGCAGCGGGCGCCATTGCGGTACGTCGAAGTGGTTCAGGCGCCGGGTCATGCCCATGAAACCGAGGAAATACGACGGCATGAAGGCGAAGTAGAACCCCGCCAGCCAGCACCAGAACGCTGCCCGTCCCAGCGGGTCGTAGAGCTTGAAGCCGAAGGCCTTGGGGAACCAGTAGGTCAGCCCACAGAGATAGCCGAACACGGCGCCGCCGATGATCACGTTATGGAAATGGGCGATCAGGAACAGGCTGTTATGCAGCAGGAAGTCGGCGCCCGGCACTGCCAGCAGCACGCCGGTCATGCCGCCGATACTGAAGGTGACGATGAAGCCCACCGTCCACAGCATCGGCGTTTCGAAGCGTACCCGGCCGCGGTACATGGTGAACAGCCAGGTGAAGATCTTCACCCCGGTGGGCACGGCGATGATCATGGTCATGATGCCGAAGAAGGCGTTGACGTTCGGCCCGGCGCCCATCGTGAAGAAGTGGTGGACCCAGACGATGAACGACAACAGGGTGATGACGATGGTCGCCCAGACCAGCGAGTAATAGCCGAACAGGCGCTTGCGCGCGAAGGTCGAGGCCACTTCGGAGAAGATCCCGAAGGCCGGCAGGATCAGGATGTACACCTCCGGGTGGCCCCAGGCCCAGATCAGGTTGACGTACATCATCGGGTTGCCGCCCAGCTCGTTGGTGAAGAAATGCATGCCCAGGTAGCGGTCGAAGCTGAGCATGAACAGGGTCGCGGTGAGGATGGGGAACGCCGCGAGGATCAGGATCGAGGTGCACAGCACCGTCCAGGTGAACACCGGCATGCGGAACAGGGTCATGCCGGTGGTGCGCATCTTGAGGATGGTGACGAAGAAATTCAGCCCCGTGAGCAGCGTGCCGACCCCGGATATCTGCAGCGACCAGATGTAGTAATCGACGCCGACCCCGGGGCTGTAGCCGATCCCCGACAGCGGCGGGTAGGCCACCCAGCCGGTGCGGGCGAACTCGCCGATGCCCAGGGAGATATTCACCAGCAGCGCGCCGGCGACGAACAACCAGAAGCTCACCGCGTTGAGGAACGGATAGGCCACGTCGCGGGCGCCGATCTGCAGCGGGACCACGATGTTCATCAGGCCGACCACGAAGGGCATGGCCATGAAGAAGATCATGATTACCCCGTGGGCGGTGAAGATCTGGTCGTAATGCTCCGGTGGCAGGTAGCCTGGCGAGCCGTCGGAGGCCATGGCCTGCTGGGTACGCATCATCAGGGCGTCGGCGAAGCCCCGCAGGAGCATGACAAGGGCGACGACGATGTACATTACCCCGATGCGCTTGTGGTCCACCGAGGTGAACCACTCCTTCCACAGGTAGGTCCACTTGCGCTTCCAGGTGATCGCGCCCACCCCGGCGAAGCCGATCAGGCCAACGATGGCCAGGGTGTACATGATGATGGGCTCGTCGACGGGGATGGCGTCCCAGCTCAGCTTTCCGAACATATCCATTACTCCTGGCTGCCTTGCGCCGACGCGTTCCCGGACATATCGAGACGCCGCTCGACCTCGCGGGAGCGGTTGACGCCCTGGTATTTATCGATCAATGACTGGAACAGGTGCTCGTCCACGCTGGCGTAATGCTCTACCGGGTGGGCAACGCTGGGCCGGGCCAGGCGCGTGTAGCCGGCCTGGTCCAGGGTCTGGCCCGAGGCGCGCACCCTGGCTACCCAGGCGTCGAAGCCGGCCCGGTCGAGGGCCAGGGTCTGGAAGTGCATGTCGGAAAAACCCGGGCCGTTGTAGTTGGCGGCGATGCCGGTGTAGGTGCCGGCGTGATCGGCAATCAGGTGCAGTTGCGTCTGCATGCCGGCCATGGCGTAGATCTGCCCGCCCAGGGCCGGGATGAAGAACGAGGTGATGGCGCCGTCGGAGGTGACGCGGAAATCCACCGGCGTCCCTACCGGCATGGCCAGTTCGTTGACCGAGGCGATGCCCAGTTGCGGGTAGACGAACAGCCATTTCCAGTCGGTGGCGATCACCTGGACCTGGATCGGCGGCACATCGGCCTGCAACGGACGGTAGGGGTCAAGGGCATGGGTCGAGCGCCAGGTGACCACGCCCAGAACGATGATGATCGCCAGCGGTACGCCCCACACCACCGCCTCGATAACCCGCGAATGGCTCCACTCGGGCTCGTAGCGGGCCTTGTGGTTGGAGGCGCGGTAATGGATGGAAAACACCAGGGCCATGACCATCACCGGTATCACCACGATCAGCATCAGGGCCGTGGCAAGGATGATCAGGTTGCGTTGCTCGAGCCCGACCTGGCCCTTGGGGTTGAACAGCACCATGTCGCAGCCCGACAGCAGCAGGGCGAGGGTGCCCAGTACCATCAGGCCGGCCAGCCTGGCGAGGTTGCGGTATCGCTGCAGCATGTCCCTGTCCTGTAGTTGTATCCGGATGTTTACATCTGCAGGGTTAGAAGCAGGGCAAGCGGACAGGGGTTGCGCAAAGTTCCGAATAACGCGACGAATGGTCCAGGGAGTGAAAGGCCCCGCGCGGTTCGACAGCCGGGGCCGAGGGCTCAGGCCGGATCCCGGGTCTCGCCGGCTGCGCTGGAGGCCGTGCCGCCCGCTTCTTCATGCAAGGAGATGCGGCTGGTCTCCGGCAGCGCCAGCCCGCCGATCAATGCCACCAGGGCGATCACCACCAGGTAGAACGCCGGTGCCAGGCTGCTGCCGCTGAGGCCGATCAACCAGGTCGCCATGAGTGGTGCGGTGCCGCCGAACAAGGTGTAGGCGATGTTGTAGGTCATGGCCGAGGCGGTGTAGCGGGTGCGTGTGGGGAAGGTTTCCGAGAGCAGGGCAGCCGTCACCACGCCCGACGACACGGCGCCTACGGCCAGCAGGATCACGCCGATCACCGCCGCCGCCACATTGCCGGAACTGGCCAGCCAATAGGCCGGGAATACCGCGACGATCACCCACAGACAGGTCAGGCCGATGGTCCGCCGCCGGCCGAAACGGTCGGCGAAGGCACCCGCTGCCGGGCAGGCGCCGGCGGCGAAGAGCAGGGCGATGGTCGAGACCATCAGCGCCTGCGCCCGGGTCAGGTGGCCCACCACCTGCAGGTAGGTCGCGAAGTAGGTGGTGAACATGTAGAACGACAGCGCCGTCAGCGAGATGAACGCGCCCAGGCGCAGCATCGCGCCTTTCTGCTGGGTCAGGGTTTCCCGCAGCGGCGAATGGGCGTGCTCCTTCTGTTCCGCCAGGGCCAGGCGGAAGGCCGGGGTTTCTTCCATCCGCCAGCGCAGGTACAGGCCGACGATACCCAGCGGCGCGGCCACCAGGAACGGTACGCGCCAGCCCCACTGGGCCATGGCCTCTGGCGACAGGCTGGCTTCGACCAGATAGGCGATCACCGCAGCGCTGGCGAAGGCCGAGAAGGTCGATACCGGCAGGAAGCTGCCATACCAGGCGCGCTTGTGGTTGGGCGCGTGCTCCATCAGGTAGGCACAGGCGCCGGCGTATTCGCCACCGGCGGAAAACCCCTGGACGCAGCGGGTCAGGGTCAGCAGCACCGGCGCCATCAGGCCGATGTTGGCGTAGGTCGGCAGCAGGCCGATCAGGGTGGTGGCGGCGGCCATCATCAAGACCGTGGCCGACAGCACCCGCTTGCGTCCAAGGCGATCGCCCAGGGCGCCGAACACGATGCCGCCCAGGGGCCGCAGGGCGAACGCCACGGCGAATACGGCGAAGGTCTGCAGCAGGGCGGCGTTGGGGTCGTCGCTGGCGAAGAACTGCTTGGCGATGACGGTGGCGAGGAAGCCGTACACGGCAAAGTCGAACCACTCGACGAAATTGCCCACGGCGGCGGCGGCGGTGACCTTGCGCAATGTGGCGGGGGGGACGCTGATCGTTTCGTTCATGACCGATGCTCTCCTGGAACCTTTCAAGGGCAAAAGGGAAGGGCAGTGGAGGAAGGGGCGCCGTGCGGCGAATGCTTTTTTCCGCACGATGCAAGGCGCACGTGGCGGTCGGCAAGGCAGGTGTCTTGATCGGAAAGGTGGGGGTCGTATTCGGTGAGGGTGGGGCGTTTTTTGCTCTCGCCGCCGCTTGCAGGGACGTAGCGGTTGATATGGTTGCTTTTAGCAACTATATTTTTGCCAAAAGCAATTAACCGGATTTCTCACCATGAATACGACCTTGCAAACCGCCGACGCCATCCGCCGTTTCAACCGCTTCTATACCCGGCAGATCGGCGCCCTGGACGAGCACCTGGCGCGCACCGAGTTCTCCCTGAGCGAAAGCCGCATCCTCTACGAGCTGGGCAGCGCGCCTGGCCTGACCAGCGCCGAGCTGCGCCAACTGCTGGGGCTGGACGCCGGCTACCTGAGCCGGATCATCGCCGGATTCGAGCGCAAGGGCCTGGTCAGCAAGTCGCCTTCGCCCAGCGATGCGCGGGCCACGGTGCTGCGGCTTACCGAACAGGGCTCGGCGGTGCTGGCGTCCCTGGAACAGGCCGCTCGCGAGGAAGTCGCCGGCCTGCTCCAGGACATGCCGCCGGCCCGCCAGCAACGGCTGGTGCAGGCGATGGAGCAGATCCAGGCGTTGCTCGGCGAACGCGACGGCGCCTATATCCTGCGACCGCCGCAGGCCGGCGATATGGGCCGGGTCGTCCAGCAGCAGGCGCAGCTGTACACCCGCGAGTACGGCTGGAATTCGGAATTCGAAGCCATGGTGGCGGAGATCGTGGCGAAGTTCCTGCGCGAATCCGATTCGTCTGCGCAGCGGTGCTGGATTGCGGAAAAGCATGGCGAGATCATCGGCTCGGTGTTCGTGACCCGCCACGACGACAGCACTGCCAAGCTGCGCATGCTCTACGTGGATGCCAGCGCCCGCGGGCTGGGCATCGGCCAGCGGCTGGTCGAGGAGACCCTGCGCTTTGCCCGCGACAGCGGTTACACGCGCATCATGCTGTGGACCGTGAGCGTGCTGACGGACGCCCGGCGCTTGTACCAGAAGGCGGGATTCCAACTGGTCGAGGAGGCACCGGTGCATCAATTCGGCAAGGACCTGCTCAGCCAGACCTGGGTGCTGGAGCTGTAGGGAGCTGCCCACGCCTATCGATAACACTGATGATTACTATCGAACGGGCTGCCTGTCTTGCCGGCAAAACCGGCTCCTATAATCGCCTCCTGTTTTTTCCCCGCTCCCTGCGCCTGCCACAGGCGCCATCTCCCTTTGGAATCCATACCCATGTCAAGCGCCAGCCAGGCCCACCAGGGCCGTCCCGAACATGATCAGCAAAGCGTCAGCCAGCAGTGGCTGGCGATCCTTTCGGTCGCCGTGGGCGCCTTCGCCCTGGTGACCAGCGAATTTCTTCCGGTAGGCGTGCTCAACGACGTCGCCAGCGACCTGGGCATCAGTGCCGGGCGTGCCGGCCTGATGGTGACCCTGCCCGGGATCATGGCCGCACTGGCCGCGCCCTTGCTGTCGGTGGGTATCGGCGCGATGGATCGCCGCTATCTGCTGGTCGGCCTGACGCTGATCATGATCATCGCCAACTCGGTGGTGGCCCTGGCCAGCGACTTCAGCCTGCTGCTGTTCGGCCGCGTCCTGCTGGGCATCAGCATCGGCGGCTTCTGGGCCACCGCCATCGCCCTCAGCGGCCGGCTGGCGCCGAGGGGTGTCGGGGTAGCCCAGGCGACCTCGATCATCATGGCCGGGGTGACGCTCGCTACCGTACTGGGCGTCCCGGTCGGGACCTGGCTCAGCGACCTGATGGGCTGGCGCATGACCTTCCTCGCCACCGCGGTGCTGGGAGTTCCGGTATTGCTGGCGCAGGTCTTCCTGCTGCCGCGGCTGACCCCGGACAAGGCCATTCGCATCCATGACCTGCCGGCACTGTTCATCAATCCGCTGGCACGGGTCGGCCTGATCGCGGTGCTGCTGATCGGCCTGGCGCACTTTGCCGCGTACACCTATGTGGCGCCGTTCTTCAAGCAAAGCTCCGGTTTCGATGCCCCGACCATCGGCTCGCTGCTGTTGCTGTACGGTGTGGCCGGCGTGATCGGCAACCTTTTCGCCGGCTTCGCGGCCAACCAGAGCGTGCGCTACACCCTGTTGCTGGTGGCCTTGATGATCGGCACCAGTACCGCGCTGTTCCCCCATTTCGCCACCGGCCTGACCGGTGCGGTGATGCTGATCGCCCTGTGGGGCTTCGCCTTCGGCGCCTTCCCGGCCTGCGCCAGCATCTGGATGTTCGTCGTCGCACCCAAGGACGTGGAACGTGGCATGCCGCTGTTCGTCGCCATGTTCCAGGTGATCATCGCCCTGGGTTCGTTCTTCGGCGGGCGCATCGTCGACCAGTTCGGCAGCGCCTTGCTGCTGAGCCTGGCCACGGCGCTGGTGGGTTGCGGCTTCGTGACCGTGCTGGTGCTCGGGCGCAATGTCAGCAACAGCCTGGCGGCGCAGGCGGGCTGACTTAACTCCCGCGAATCTGGGCAGGGCTGCCCGCAGGTTTGCAGCCCTCGTCAGCGACCGCCCAGGGCCTGAACACCAGCAGGCTTGCCAAGGCCGCGAGGCAGACGCTGGCGACGCCGTACAAGAGCACCCAACTGAAGCCTTGATCCAGAGCGGCCTGGAAACTTGCGTCGGATACGTTGCGCCTGCCGGCGGCTATCCCTTGGGCCGCCGCCTGCAGGGCCGCCTCATCGAGCGAGCCGGGCAGGCTACTGCGCAGCCTGCTGGCAACGCCTTGCACCAAGAGCCAGCCCATCACCGCAATATTGATGGACAGCGAGATCATCCTCGCACTCATGTCCATGCCCGAGGCCATGCCGGCGCGCTCAGCAGGGACGGAGGCCGTGCTGGTGTTGGTCACCGGCGTGTTGATCAGCCCCAGTCCGGTGCCGGCCAGCACGCAGCCGGCGGTCATGCCGGGTATCAGCAGTTCAGCGGCGCCGATCGACAGGCACATCAGCAACAAGCCCGCGCCGATCGCCAGCAGGCCTGCCGGAATCAATACGCCCGGCTGCAGCCTGAGTGCCAGCCGCTCGCCCACTGGCGGTGCAAGCAGTGTCGGCAGGGTATAGGCCAGGAGCAGGATGCCTGCTTCGCTACTGTCCAGCCCCATCCCCGCCTGGACATAGATCGGCAGGTAGATCATCAACGGCCAGAAACTGAAGTTCATTCCTGCCGAAGCCAGCAAGGCCGCGGAAAAACCACGAATGCGGAACACCGAGAAATCCATCATCGGATGTGGCACCAGCCTTTGCGATACGACGAAAGCAACGAACGCCATCCCGGTCAGGAGGCTGGTCGCGCTGACCATTACGCGCGACATCCCGGGTCCTTCGATGATCACGTAGGTGAGGCCGAACACCGCCGATGCCATTAACAGGATGCCCAGGCCGTCGAGCTTGCCGTTTGCCGGGTCCTTCGACGCTTGCACCCCGGTGCTGGCCAGGATGCAGGTGAGCAGGGCGAGTGGGGCGTGCACCAGGAATACCCATTTCCAATCGGCCAGCTCAAGGATGAACGTACCGATCAGCGGGCCCAGCCCGAGGCCTGCGCCGAACACGATTCCCCAGAATCCGAACGCCTTGCTGCGTTCATCGGCCTGGGTGAACTGCCGGGACAGGATCGAAACCTGGCAGACCAGCATGGCACCTCCAGCTGCGCCTTGCAGCGCGCGGGCGATGATCAGCAGCGTGGCGTCCTGCGCCAGGCCGCAGGCCAGCGAGGCCAGGCCGAACAGGGCGACGCTGGCAAGAAACAGGGCCTTGCGCCCGTAACGGTCCACCAGCGTGCCCACGGCCATCAGCACCGTAGTGCAGGCCAGGGTGTAGGCATTCATGATCCATTGCAGATCGCTGAATCCTGTATCGAGCAGGGTTTCGAGCGTGGGCAGTATCACCGGGACGCTGGAGATCTCCAGGCCGAACATCATCGCCGCGAGGCAGACGGCGGCCAGTGCCTTTGTCGAGTCCTTCATGTTGCACCTTTTCCTTGAGTACGAATCAGGGCAGGGATGATCGGAGTTGCAAGGAATCATGGAAATCGGCACGCAGGCCAAGTATCGTCAACTTCATGCCAAACCACTCTGTTGACCCGACCTCCTTTGACTCGCGCCTGGTCGTATTGGCCTACGACCAGTTGTGCACCTTCGAATTCGGCACCGCCATCGAAGCTTTCGGGCGCGATGACCTGTTGCTGGGAAAACCGCTCTATGACCTGCGTATCGCTGCCGTCGAGCCGGGGCCATTGCGGGCCTTCGGCGGTTTCCAGATCAACGTGGAAGGCGGCCTGGAACTGCTGGAGCAGGCGGGAACCATCGTCATTCCCGGCTGGCGCGACCTTGCCGCAGAGGTCGACAGCGATTTGCTCGATGCCCTGAGGGCGGCCAGCCAGCGGGGCTGCCGTATCGTTACCATTTGTGCCGGCACCTTTGTCCTGGCCGCCACCGGCTTGCTGGCCGGCAAGCGTGCGACCACCCATTGGTTCCATCACGAGGAACTGGCCAGGGCTTATCCGCAGGTCCGGGTCGAGGCATCGGTGCTGTACGTGGACGAGGGCGATATCCTGACCTCGGCAGGCTGCGCCTCCGGGCTGGACACCTGCCTGCACCTGATCCGCCGCGATTTCGGCCCGGAAGCGGCCAATCGAGCGGCGCGGCGCATGGTCACGCCGCCCCATCGCCTGGGTTGCCAGGCGCAGTACATCGAGCAGCCGGTCACCGTGCGCCCCGGCAGCAGCCTTGCGCCGTTACTCGATCGCCTGCGGGCCAATCCGGATAGCGAGATCGATATCGAGTACCTGGCGCGCACGGCGCATATGAGCCGGCGCACGTTCCTGCGGCGTTTCCATGATGCCACCGGCACCACCCCGGCCAACTGGTTGCTGGGCGTGCGTCTGGAGCGGGCCAAGGACCTTCTGGAGACGAGCGGGTTGTCGATCCCGTTGATTGCCGAGCGTTGCGGGTTCGGCACCGCAGCGACGATGCGACATCATTTTCGCAAGTACCTGGAGAGCAGCCCGAGCTGTTATCGCAAGCAGTTCGGGCGCGTAGAGCGCATGTCCTGACTTCGCTCGCAGGCGGTGCTCCTTCATCTGCTTGAACCAAAAACCCCCGCAAAGCCTCCATCAGATGGCAGACTCTCCCGACCATCACCTGTGCAGAGATTTTCCATGCTTCGTGTGTTCGAACGACGCCTCGACCCATTCCCGCCCGACGAACTGCCGCCGCCCCCGGTCGGCCTGCTGCGTTTCCTCTGGGCCTGCACCCGCGGCGCCCGTGGCTACGTGCTGGTGTTCGCGCTGCTGAGCGCTGCCGTGTCGATCTACGAAGCCTGGCTGTTTTCCTTCCTTGGCCAGGTGGTCGACCTGCTGGCCGCGTGGCAGGCCGGCGGCGCCGTGAGCGAGCAGGAGCGCCGGGTGTTGTGGGGCATCGGCCTGGTGCTGGTGACCAGCATCGGCCTGGTGGCGCTGCGCACCATGGTCCAGCACCAGGTACTGGCGATCAACCTGCCGCTGCGCCTGCGCTGGGACTTCCACCGCCTGATGCTGCGCCAGAGCCTGTCGTTCTTCTCCGACGAGTTTTCCGGGCGGGTTACCACCAAGGTGATGCAGACCGCGCTGGCGGTGCGCGAGGTGCTGTTCACCCTGATCGAGATTCTTCCCGGCATCGGTGTGTACTTCATCGCGATCATCGCCCTGGCCGGTGGTTTCGCCCTCAAGCTGATGCTGCCGTTCATGGCCTGGATCGTCCTGTTCGGCCTGGCCATGCTGTATTTCGTGCCGCGCCTGGGCAAGGTCGGCCAGGAGCAGGCCCATGCCCGCTCCTCCATGACCGGGCGGGTATCGGATGCCTACACCAACATCACGACCGTGAAGCTGTTCTCCCATTCCAAACGCGAGGCGCATTTCGCCCGTGCGGCAATGGAAGACTTCAAGGAAACCGGCTTCCGCCAGATGCGCCTGGTCAGCCAGTTCGAGATCGTCAACCAGGCGCTGGTGGTGGGCCTGATCATCGCTGCCGGCGGCTACTCGCTGTGGCTCTGGCACCAGGGCGATGTCGGCACCGGCGCGGTGGCGGCGATCACGGCCATGGCCCTGCGCATCAATGGCATGTCGCACTGGATCATGTGGCAGATGACTTCGCTGTTCGAGAACATCGGCACCGTGCAGGACGGCATGCAGACCCTGACCCAGGGCCCCAAGGTGGTGGACGCGCCGGATGCCGGGCAACTGGTAACGTCCGGCGGCGCAGTGAGCTTCGATAACGTCAGCTTCAACTACAACGGCGAGCGCCAGGTGCTCGATGGCCTGAGCCTGGATATCCGTGCGGGCGAGAAGATCGGCCTGGTGGGGCGCTCCGGCGCCGGCAAGTCGACCCTGATCAACCTGCTGCTGCGCTTCTACGATGTCGACAGCGGCACCATCCGCATCGACGGCCAGGACATCGCCAAGGTCACCCAGGACAGCCTGCGCAGCGCCATCGGCATGGTCACCCAGGACACCTCGCTGCTGCATCGTTCGATCCGCGACAACATCGCCTATGGCCGCCCCGAGGCGAGCGAGGCGCAGATCCGCGCTGCCGCGAAAAATGCCCAGGCCGACGCGTTCATCATGCAGTTGAGCGACCGCCAGGGGCATAGTGGCTACGACACCCTGGTCGGCGAGCGTGGCATCAAGCTCTCCGGTGGCCAGCGCCAGCGCATCGCTATCGCCCGGGTGATGCTGAAGAACGCGCCGATCCTGCTGCTCGACGAAGCCACCAGCGCCCTCGACTCGGAAGTGGAGGTGGCGATCCAGGAAAGCCTCGACGAGATGATGCAGGGCAAGACCGTCATCGCCATCGCCCACCGGTTGTCCACCATCGCCGCCATGGACCGGTTGATCGTCATGGACAACGGCCAGATCATCGAACAGGGCACCCACGCCGAACTGCTGGCGAGGAATGGCACCTACGCACGGCTCTGGCAGCACCAGAGCGGCGGCTTTCTCGGCGAGGACCAGGGCGTGGCCGAGGCGCAGGAATGATCACAGGTTCAAAAGGAGGAGCAATGAAACTGATTGCCGCACAGATCGCCTCGGTTGCCGGAGCGGTGGAGCACAACCTCGACAAGCATGTCGATGTGATCGAGATCGCTGCCAGCCTGGGAGCCGATGGCATCGTCTTCCCGGAGCTGTCGTTGACCGGCTATCAACCGCGGCTGGCCGACGTACTGGCGATGCCGGTGGAAGACGAGCGGCTGGAGGTGTTCCAGTGGCTGAGCGATCGCTTCGGCCTGCTGATCGCCGTCGGCGCGCCGATCCGCAAGGCCGGCGGCAACCGCATCGGCATGCTGGTGTTCCAGCCGGAACTGCCGCGCAGCCTGTACTGCAAGCAGCGCCTGCACCCGGACGAATACCCGTTCTTCCTGCCGGGCAGCGGGCAGAGCCTGTTCAGCCGCGGCGAGGTGCTGCTGGCACCGGCCATCTGCTACGAATCGCTGCAGGCGGAGCATGCGCAACAGGCAGCGCAGGCCGGGGCGCAGGTGTATTTCGCCAGTGTCGCCAAGTCGCAGCGCGGTGTGGAAACAGGCTACGGGCACTATCCCATGGTTGCCCGTGAACACGGCATGACCGTCCTGATGGCCAACTGCGTGGGACAGGCCGACGACTATGTCGCCGCCGGGCAGTCGGCGGTGTGGAATGCCGACGGGACGCTGGTGGCGGCGGCCGATGTGACCGGCGAAGCGCTGGTGGTGTACGACCTGGGGACCGGGGAGGGCGAAGTGGTGGCGCTGGCCTGAACAGGAAACCATGGGCAGGACGGCGCGGCATCGGTGCATTCACCTGGCTGTTCGGCTATCGTCAGCCGTTCCGATCCCCCGCCTGGACCTGCCCCTATGCGTATTGTCATTCCCGACGACTACCAGAACGCGATCCGCAGCCTCGATTGCTTCGCCCTGCTTGCCGGGCATGAGGTGACCCTCCATCACGACGTGCAGCCCGCCTCTCTCGACGAGCTGGTCGCCCGCTTCATCGATGCCGATGCGCTGGTGCTTACCCGCGAACGCACCCGGATCGACGCCGCCTTGCTCGCGCGCCTGCCCAGGCTCAGGTTGATCAGCCAGACGGGCAAGGTGTCCGCGCACCTCGATCTGGCGGCGTGCACGGCGCATGGCGTGGTCGTCACCGAAGGTCGCGGCTCGCCGGTGGCGCCGGCGGAACTGGCCTGGTCGTTGATCCTCGCTGCGCGGCGGCAACTGGTGCCGGCGATCGACGCCTTCAGGCAGGGGCGCTGGCAGGTCAACCTCGGCCAGGCCGTGGCCGGGCAGACCCTGGGTATCTGGGGCTACGGCAAGATCGGCCAGCGCCTGGCGCGCTACGCCCGGGCGTTCGATATGCCGGTGCTGGTGTGGGGCAGTGCGGCCAGTCGCGAGGCTGCCGAAGCCGATGGACACCGGGCTGCGCCATCGCGCGAGGCGTTCTTCGCTGAGGCGGATATCCTCAGCCTCAACCTGCGGCTGTCCGACAGCACTCGCCATGGCGTCACCCTCGAAGACCTTGGCCGGATGAAGCCCGACGCCTTGCTGGTGAACGTCAGTCGCGCCGAGCTGATCGCGCCGGGAGCGCTGTTGCAGGCCCTGGATGCCGGGCGGCCGGGATTCGCCGCAGTGGACGTCTACGAGCAGGAACCGCTCCTCGATCCACGCCATCCCTTGCTCACTCATCCCCGGGTACTGGCGACCCCGCACCTGGGATACGTGGAGAAACAGGGCTACGAGCTGTATTTCGGCGATGCGTTCGAGAATGTCGTGGCGTTTTTCGATGGCGCGCCAAAGAACGTGGCAAATCCGGCAGCCCTGTGAGCGCGGGGCCCGTTACCGACCAGGCCTACGCTGCGCCCGCTCACGGCAGGCGCTGCCGAATGCCTTGAAGATCGCCAGGTAATCCGCATTGGCCGTCACTTGCCACTCCGGATGCCATTGCACCCCGAGTGCGAAGCTGCGGCTACCCGTCACCGAAAGCCCTTCTACCAGGCCGTCCTCGGCCACGGCCTCGATGCGCAGCCCTGGGCCGATTTCGGCGATGCCCTGTCCATGGACGGAGTTGACCTCGAGCCTTCCGGCCAGCCCCAGCCGTTCGAGCACACCGCCCGGCCGTATGGTCAGGGCGTGGGTGCGCGAGTACTGCGCTTCGAGGGGTTCATTGTCCGGTGGCTCATGTTCGGCGCCCGAACCGGCCAATTGCTGGTGCAAGGTGCCGCCAAAGGCGACGTTCAGCTCCTGGAACCCGCGACAGATGCCCAAGGATGGCAGGCCGGCTTCGACAGCGGCCCGCCACAGCGGAAGCGCCAGACCGTCGCGGGCGCGATCGTGTGGGGTTCGCGGTGGGCTCGGCGGCCCGTCGTAGTGGTGCGGCTCGATGTTGGACGGCGAGCCGGTGAAGAGCACGCCATCCAGGCTCTCGATGATGTCCGGCAATTGCACTAGGTCGGGGAACACCGGCAGGACCAGCGGCAGCCCGCCGGCTGCGGTGGCCACGGCCTGGCCGTACTTGTCGTCGAGGATCTGCACCGCGTGCGGACCGATCTTCCACGAGCTTGCAATGATGCCGATAAGGGCAGGGCCGGACATGCAATACATCCTTTTGAACCGGGATATATCGAATGACTGAAGTACGGTCGCGCTTGTTCAATTCTTTTGATTGGCAAGGTTGGTCAATCAACAGGCATGTAAAACCGGCGAAAGACCATTCGTCGAGCGGACTGCGATTAAAAAAGAAACTTGCCTGATAACCCCTATCGAACGTTACGCAGGGTTCGCTCAGACCCTCCACATCAGGTCCTTGCCCGTCTTCGGACGGGCTTTTTTCATAGGCTCCGTACCAAAAGCCTTATCGAACGATAATGGCCTGGTTCAGGTCGATGGACGGTACCGGTACGACGCCGCGACGCACTTCCAGCCATTCGCGCATCTTCGTCGAATCGAAGATCTGGCCCTCGTTCATCATCAGCAGTACCAATGACTGGGACATCCGGTAACACCCGCATTGCGGGCAACTGCGTTGTTCCCACCCCGGCGAACATTCGATGGATTCGGCAAGACCTGCGCAGATCAGACAACTCATGGAACCCCCTTTCGCTTTTATTGGGTGGGGAAGATGAATGCGTAATTGTGTTCCTGGATATCGCTGAACGTTAGCATGAGAATTTCATGCCAGATTCATAATGCTCTGGCTCGCAACTTCGCTGATCGTTCCATTGCGATCATGGCCGAGTATCGGATGTTGAAGTCCGGACGGGGTGGTCCGCTTCAGGGCGGTTCCGTATGATGCCCTGCCATCATCGACGACAAGGACATGTTCATGACTGCAACCGCTGCCAGCCCCGCCATTCGCCTGGAGCGCGCCATTCCCATCCTGCGCATGTTCGACGAAGCCAAGGCCCGGGAGTTCTACCTGGACTTCCTGGGCTTCAACGTGGAATTCGAACACCGTTATGAAGCCGATCTGCCGTTGTACCTGGGGATTCGCCGCGATGGTCTGCAGCTGCACCTGTCCGAACACCATGGCGATGCCAGCCCGGGGGCGACGCTGTTCGTGCCGGTGGAGAACATCGAGCAACTGCGCGACGAACTATTGGCCAAATGCTACGGCTATGCGCGTCCGGATATCACCGAACAGGGCTGGGGCAGGGTGCTCGAAGTGCATGACCCGTTCGGCAACCGGATCAGGTTCTGCGAGGGCTGAGCCGCCTCGCGCTTAGCCTCGATCCAGGGCGAGCAGATCTCTGATCCAGGTGATCTGCTGTACCAATGCCCGGCTTTTCTCTTCGGCTACTGCCTGGCGGGCCTGGCCCAATCCCGCCAGGGTCTTCTCCTTCAAGTGCAACAGGCGCCGCCATTTGGCGAGAAACGCCTCGCTGCGCTCGCGCATCAGCAACGGGCCGAAATACAGCTCCTCGGCGCTGTAGCTCGCTGGCCCGTCGGGCAGGGCGACGATGATTTCGTAGTCGAAACGATTTTCCCGCAGTACTTCTTCCGCCACGATCCGGTAGCCGTGCTCCATCAGCCATGAACGCAGCGGTTGTCCGCCGCCGTTGGGCTGCAGCACCAGTCGCTCGTGGCCGCCGAGCCGGGCCTGGTCCGCCTCGAGAATGTCGCGGATGGTCTCGCCGCCCATGCCGCACAGGGTAATCACATCGATAGCGTCATCCGCCTCGATCGCTTGCAGGCCACTGGCCAGGCGCACGCTGATCGACCCTTCCAGACCGTTCTCGCGCACGTTGCGCCGGGCGGCATGGAAGGGCGTCAGCGCCACATCGCCGGCCACCGCCGCGGCCAACTGGCCACGGCGCATCAAGGCGACCGGCAGGTACGCATGGTCCGAACCGATGTCGGCCAGGCGCGAACCGCCTGGTATATGGGCAGCCACGCGCTCCAGGCGCAGGGAAAGTGTCTGTTCGTTCAAGCAGGAGGCCTTGTCAGCAGTACGCAGGACGGATTGGCCGGCGATTCTGGCGGGCATTGCCGGGCATTACAAATCCTGATGAACGTGAAGCGGCATCAGTGACGATGCCGCTTCGCTCATTGCTGGCGCCAGATCAGCTCACTGACGTCATAGCCTTGTTCGCGGGCGATGCCCAGCAGCTTGTCACGAGTGGCGCTGTCGATCTGCGGCGAGCGCGACAGCAGCCACAGGTATTCACGGTTCGGGTGGCCGACCAGGGCCACCTTGTAGTCCGTGTCGTGATAGAGCACCCAATACTCGCCCTTGGTCATGTCCGGCGCGATGCGGCTGAACCAGTTATCGAAACGCACCCAGAGCTTGTCGGTCTTGCCCGGTACCTGGGCTTCGGCAACACCGCGGGCTTCACTCCACTCTCCGTTCTTTTCCTTGCAGCGATTGGTCACGTCGATCTTGCCGTCGTCGCGCAGGGTGTAGTGCGCCTCCGACTGCACGCAGTTGCGCTGGAAGAACATCGGTAGGCGCGCCTGCTCGTACCAGAGGCCCTGGTAACGCTGCAGGTCCACTTGCACGGTGGCCGGGGGCGGGCTGCCACGATCGGTACTGGAACAGCCGGCCAGCGCCAGCATCAGGCAGGAGAACAGCAGGGGTTTGCGCAGGGTCATGTCGGGCTCCGCTGGTTTGCGAGGTCTGTTGAAGCTTGGAGAAGCGCTTGCTGAAAAAGTTGTACAAACTTTCCGCGAAAAAATTGTACAAAGAAATATACTTGTACAACATTTGTGCGTTTGAGGGTCGGTCGATGACAGCAGGTGACGCTATTCGCAGGTTGTCCCGTACTGCGCTGTGCCTGGCGCTGGTGCTGGCACAGCCGGCCCTGGCGGACTGGCGCCCGGCCTTGCAGGATGGCCGGCTGGTCGGTAGCGGCGACTTCACCTGGTTCGGCCTGCGCTTGTACAGCGCCCGTACGTTCAGCCCGGTCACGCCATTGGCGTGGTCGCAGCCGTTCGTTCTGGAGCTGACCTACCACCGCAGCCTGTCGCGCGACACCCTGGTGGAGGCCAGCCTCGACGAGATGCGCCGCCTCGGTGGGCCGGACCTGTCCGAGGCTACCCTGGCCCGTTGGGCCGCGTTGATGCGTGAAGCGTTCGTCGATGTACGACCCGGCACACGCATCGCAGGCCTGTACCAGCCCGGAAAGGGCGGCAGTTTCTACGTCGATGGCCAGTTGCGCCGGCAGTTCGACGATGCCGCGTTCGCCCGTGGATTCTTCGCCATCTGGCTGGACCCGCGTGCCCGTGATCCCCAACTGCGCCAGCGCCTGTCCGGCCTGTCCGCAAACGATCGAGGAGAGTGACGATGCGTATCCTGCTGGCTGTACTGGGCTGCCTGCTGCTCGCGGCGTGCGGCAATGTCGAGGTCGACCATTATGCCAAGGAGCAACCCAGGCTCGACCTGGCGGCTTATTTTTCCCGGCCGGTGGAAGCCTGGGGCATTTTCCAGAAGCGCTCGGGCGAGGTGGTCAAGCGCTTTCATGTGCGCGTCGACAGTCGCCGGGAGGGTGAAAAACTGATTCTCGACGAGCGTTTCGTCTACAGCGATGGCACCCGCCAGCAACGCACCTGGACCCTGGTGCCGGACGGGCCCGGACGCTGGCGTGGCACCGCCGGCGACGTGGTCGGCGAGGCCGTCGGCGAAATTGCCGGCAACGCGCTGCATTGGCGCTACCGCCTTGACCTGCCGGTCGATGGACGCAACTGGGTGATGGACATGGACGACTGGATGTACCTGATGGACGAAGACACCCTGGTCAATCGCACCCGCATGAGCAAGCTGGGGGTCGAGGTCGGGCAGATTTCCCTGTTCTTCCGCCGCCTGCCACAGGGCGCGCCATGAGCGGGCTGCAGGCCCCGCGGCTGGGTTTGCTGCTTGGCGACCAGTTGTCGTTCGATCTCGATCTGCTGCGCGCCCTCGACCCTGCCCGCGATGTGCTGCTGATGGCCGAGGTCCGCGACGAGGCGCGCTATGTCCCGCACCACCCGCGCAAGATCATCCTGGTCTTCAGTGCCATGCGCCATTTTGCCGAAGCACTGCGCGAGCAGGGCTGGCGCGTGGAGTACGTCAAGCTGGACGCGCGCGGCAACAGCGGCAGCATCGTCGGCGAGCTGCGCCGCTGGTGCAGGAAACTCGGTGCCGAGCAGGTGCATGTCACCGAATGCGGCGAGTGGCGGCTGGAGCAGGCGATGCGCGAGTCCGGCCTGCCGCTGGCCTGGCATCGCGACCGCCGCTTTCTTTGTTCCCGCGAGGCTTTCGCACGCTGGGCACAAGGCCGCAAGCAACTGCGCATGGAGCACTTCTACCACGGCATGCGCAAGCGCAATCGCCTGTTGCTGGAGCCCGATGGCAGCCCGGCGGGAGGTTCGTGGAACTACGACAAGGACAACCGCAAGCCACTGCCGGGCAAGATCCACGGCCCGTTCGCCCTGGCCTTCAAGCCGGACGCGATCACCCGCGAGGTGGTGGCGCTGGTGCCCGAGCGCTTCGCCGATCACTACGGCACTGTCGAAGGCTTCGACTACCCGGTGACCCACGCCGAGGCCCAGGCGTTGTGGCAGCACTTTCTCGACTTCGGCCTGGGTGCCTTTGGCGATTACCAGGACGCCATGGCCGAGGGCGAGCCGTACCTGTTCCATGCACGGATCAGCGCCGCGCTGAACATCGGCTTGCTGAACGTTCGGCAGCTGTGCGAGGACGTGGAGGCGGCCTGGCGGCGCGGTGCCGTGCCGCTGAATGCCGCCGAAGGCTTCATCCGCCAGTTGATTGGCTGGCGCGAATACGTGCGTGGCATCTACTGGCTGCGCATGCCCGAGTACGCCGGGCTCAATGCCTTCGGCAACCACCGCGCCCTGCCGGCGTTCTACTGGAACGGCCAGACCCGCATGCGCTGCATGGCCCAGGCCATCGGCCAGACCCTGAAACTGGGCTACGCCCACCATATCCAGCGGCTGATGGTCACCGGCAATTTCGCCCTGCTCGCCGGGATCGAGCCGGAGCAGATCTGCCAGTGGTACCTGGCGGTGTACATGGATGCCTACGACTGGGTCGAACTGCCCAACACCCTGGGCATGGTGATGCACGCCGATGGCGGATACCTCGGTTCCAAGCCGTACTGCGCCAGCGGTGCCTATATCCGGCGCATGTCCGATCATTGCGGGCACTGCGAGTACCGTGTCGATCATGCGGTAGAAGAGGATGGTTGTCCGTTCAATGCCCTCTACTGGCATTTCCTGATGCGCCACCGCCAGCAACTCGGCAAGAACCCGCGCATGGTCATGCTCTATCGCAATCTCGAGCGGATGAAGGAAGCCCGGCGCGAAGCGCTGTGGCACAGGGGCGAGGCGTTGCTGGCGCGGCTGGACGCCGGCGATCCCTTATGATCCAGCGCTGACGCTCCTACCGGGTGGGGCGGTGCCCGCTGGCCTGGGCCCGGACCAGACACAGTGGAAACCACAGCGCCCAAATCGGCGCCAGCACCAGCAACGTCCCCACCGTCCCCAGCGGCAACCCGACCCCCGCCAGCTCCGCGCCGGCAAGATAGGCCAGGGGCCCGCCGAACATGCCCGCGACCACCCCCAGCCACAGCGGCGATCGCGCCCAGGCCAGGCTGTGGCGCAAACCGCTCGCCAGTACCAGCCAGAGCAGGGCGAGCCACAGCGGCAGCGGTTTCTGCTCGAAGTCGAAGACGCCCAACATGCCCAGTGTCGTGTCGAGCAGGCAGCCGGCGAGACCGATACCGAATACGGCGCGACATTCGTTGCGCCGGTCCGGGCATAGCCGCAAATGCAGGAGCAGTCCGGCCAGCACCGCTACCAGCATCCAGGGGTGGCGGGCGCCAAGCACGCATCCCCACCATCCGGCCTGCAGCCACAGGGCATTGCCGACCAGCCACGCCCGCCGCGACACCCTCAGGCCTCCAGTGGCGCCCGGCGTGCCTTGGGTGCGGCCCAAAGCAATTGCGCCACGCCGATTGCCCGCTCTTCGAAGCCGCCCTGGCAATAGCACAGGTAGAACTCCCACAGGCGCTGGAACGTCTCGTCATAGCCCAGCTCCATCAGCGCCGCGCGGGAGCGGTGCAGGTTGTCGCGCCAGTGTTGCAGGGTGCGGGCGTAGCCCTGGCCGAAGTCTTCCATGTGCACCAGGTTCAGGTCGGTCTGGCGGCTGGCGGTGTCCAGCAATACGCTCAGCGAGGGCAGGGCGCCGCCGGGGAAGATGTAGCGCTGGATGAAATCCACCGAGCGCCGTGCCTGGTCATAGCGCTGGTCGCGGATGGTGATCGCCTGCAGCAGCATCAGGCCGTCGTCCTTGAGCAGGGCGCCGCACTGGCGGAAATAGGTCGGCAGGTAGCGGTGCCCGACTGCTTCGATCATCTCGATGGACACCAGCTTGTCGAAGCGCCCGCTCAGGTCACGGTAGTCTTCGCGCAGTACCTGGATGCGCTGCTCCAGGCCCAGGGCCCGTACCCGTTGCAAGGTGTGGGCATGTTGCGCGTCGGACAGGGTGGTGGTGGTCACCCGGCAACCGAACTGGCTGGCGGCATGGATTGCCAGGCTGCCCCAGCCGGTGCCGATTTCCAGCAGGTGGTCGTCGGGCTTGAGTTCGAGCTTTTCGCAGATCCGCTGGAGCTTGTTCAACTGGGCCTGTTCCAGGCTCTGCTCGGCGCTGTCGAAGTGCGCTGCGGAATACATCATGCTCGGGTCGAGCAGGCGCTCGAAGAGCGCGTTGCCGAGGTCGTAGTGGGCGAGGATATTGCGTCGCGAACCACGCCGGTCATTGCGGTTGAGATGGTGCAACAGGCGCAATGCCGGGCGTCCGAGTCGCGCCAGTCCGCCCTCCAGTGCGTCCAGTACTTCGAGATTGGCCACGAACAGCCGGGTTACCGCGGCCAGGTCGGGGCTGCGCCAGTAGCCGTGGATATAGGCCTCGCCGGCACCGATCGAACCGTTGCCGGCCACCAGGCTCCAGGTCGCTTCGTCGAGCACCTCGACCTCGGCCTGCAACGCCGAGGTGGCATCACCGAAGGTCCATTGCCGGCCCTTGCACAGCAGGCGCAGGTGACCGTGGCGCAGCTTGCGCAATTGCGCGGTCACGGCGTGCCGGGCCAGGCTGCCGAGTACGGGCGCCAGGCCTGCCGACTTGCCGATGCTAAGGGTGGGGTTGGACATGATCTGACTCCTCGTTGAGGGCTTTGCCCAGGCCCAGGTTGCCCTGGAGGGGTTGGTGGTCGTGGATCGGCGTGCGTTTGCACAGCAGGCGCAGGGCCTGCCAGTAGATGGCACCGACGGTGCGCAGGCTCATCCACGGAAAGCGGCGGATGTGCCGGTGTACGGCGGCGCGGTCGAGGGGCTGGCGGACCAGGGCCAGGTCGGCCTCGAACACCCGCTGCCCGTCGCGCCAGTTCTCCATATGGATGCGCAGGTGTTGCCCGGCGAGACGGAAGTCCAGCCGGTAGTCCATGTCCAGCGGCATGAACGGCGACACATGGAAGGCCTTGCGCAGGGCGAAGCGTCCGGCCTGGCCGTCCTGCACCGGCAGCACATAGTGGAAACGCTCGCGCCAGGGCGTGTTGCGCACTTCCAGGAGGATCGCCGCCAGTTGGCCGTCCGCCTCATGGCAGAAATAAAAGCTCACCGGATTGAACGACAGCCCCCAGCACCGGGGCTGGGTGAGCAGTTGCACCGGGCCGGCAGGTACCTGCCCGGTCGCCTCGCCGACCAATTGGCGGGCTGCATCGGCCAGCGCCAGGCCGCTGCGAGTCAGTGCCGGCAGGTAGTCGCGTTCGCGCCAGCACAGGGGCGCCAGCCATGCGCTGCCGAGCCAGGGTGACAGCGCCAGCAGTTCGCGCTGTTCGTCCAGATCGACCAGCAGCATGCCGATCGGATAGCGAAAGCCATGGACCCTGGGTGCCAGGCGCCGATGGCTGACCCAGCCGTGGCACAGGCTGCTGTTCACAGGCGTTCTCCAAACAGTTCGGCGACCTGCAGCGCGCTGACTACGCCGTCTTCGTGGAAGCCGTTGGCCCAGTAGGCGCCGCAGTAGTAGCTGTGCTGCGGACCCTGGATTTCGCTGCGCCGGGCCTGGGCCGCGAGGGCAGCGAGGCTGTACTGCGGATGGGCATAGTCGAAGCGCGCGAGCACCTTGTCCGGATCGATCAATGCGCTCTGGTTGAGGCTGACGCAGAAGGTCTCGGGGGCGTCCAGGCCCTGCAGGATATTCATGTCGTAGGTCAGCGCGGCCGGCGCCTGCTCCGGTCCGCCCAGGCGGTAGTTCCAGCTGGCCCAGGCCTTGCGCCGCACAGGCAGCAGGCGGGTATCGGTGTGCAGCACCACCTCGTTGCTGGCGTAGCCGATGGCGCCGAGGATCTGCCGTTCCGCCGCGCTGGGCGCTTCGAGCAGGGCCAGGGCCTGGTCACTGTGGCAGGCGAAGACCACGCGGTCGAAGCGTTCGCTTGCGCCCGCGCTGAAGACGGTGACCCCGCTGGCGTCGCGAGACACTTTCTGCACCGGGCAATCCAGGCGGATACGGCCGATGAAAGCGCGGCACAGCGGTTCCACATAGCTGCGCGAGCCACCCTCGATCACCCGCCATTGCGGGCGCCGGGTGATCGACAGAAGCCCGTGGTTGCGGCAGAAGCGCACGAAGAACTGCAAGGGAAAGCCGAGCATGTCGGCCCGCGACATCGACCAGATCGCCGAGCCCATGGGCACGATGTAGTGATCGATGAAACGTTGGCCATAGCCGTGCCGGTGCAGGTACTCGCCCAGGGTGGTGGTTGGCTCGATGCGCTGCCGGTCGAGGTCGGCGAGGGCCTGGCGGTTGAAACGCAGGATGTCCCGCAGCATGCCCCAGAAGCCGAGCGACAGCAGGTTGCTGCGCTGGGCGAACAGGCTGTCGAGATCGTGACCGTTGTATTCCAGGCCGCTGTGCGGGTCGTGTACCGAGAAGCTCATCTCGGTGGGGCGGGAGGCGACGCCGAGGTGCTCGAGCAGGCGGATGAAGTTGGGGTAGGTCCAGTCGTTGAACACGATGAAGCCGGTGTCCACCGCATAGCTGCGCCCCTGGCACTGCACATCGACGGTATGGGTGTGGCCGCCGATCCAGCTGGCGGCCTCGAATACCGTGATCTCGTGCTGGCGCGAGAGCAGGTGGGCACAGGTAAGGCCGGCAATGCCGCTGCCGATGATCGCGATACGCATGGTGTTTCAGTCCTGTTCGCGGCGGGCCATGCGCTGGCCCAGCTTCAGGCGCCAGCGCCCCGGCAGTGCGCCGAGCAGGCGCAGTACCAGGATGAAAAGGGTCGGGAAGGTGATCTGCAGGGGCCGCTTGGCCAGGCGCTCGGCGATATGCCGGGCGGCGCGTTGCGCACTCCATAGTTGCGGCATGGGGAAGTCGTTGCGCCGGGTCAGCGGGGTGTCGACGAAACCGGGGCTGACCAGGGTGACGTCGATGCCGGCGCTGGCCAGGTCGATACGCAGGGATTCCATCAGGTAACGCACGGCGGCCTTGGATGCGCCATAGGCACCGGCGCGCGGTAGCGCCAGCCAGTCCACCGAACTGCCGGTCACCACCAGGTGCGGGTTGCTGCCACGGTGCAACAAGGGCAAGGCCACTTCCAGGCAGTAGCCGAGGCCGATCAGGTTGGTGCGCAGCACCCGCTCCAGCAGGGCGGCGTCGAAATGGCCGGGCTCCAGGTATTCGCAGGTGCCGGCGTTGAGGATTGCCAGGTCGATGGCGCCCCAGGTCGCTTCCAGAACCTGGCCGATCGCCGCAACGTCGTCGCGGTTGCCGATATCGCCCGGGGCGACCACCACCCGGTCGGGGAAACGGCTGCGCAGCGCCTCCAGCGGCTCGCGCTGGCGCCCGCTGACCACCAGGCTATGGCCGTGCTCCAGCAGGTGCAGGGCCAGGGCGGCGCCGATGCCGCTGCTGGCGCCGGTCAGCCAGCAACGGATCATGCCAGGCGTCCCTTGAGCCAGCCGATCACGCGCCCGAGCACCGGCACATGCTCGTAGAGCAGGGCGCCGGCGTCGAAATAATCCTGATGGCTGTACACGCGCTCACGCCAGTGCAAATGGCTGACGCCGTCGAGGCTGATCACTTGGCCAGCGGCCAGGCGCGGGTGGCGAAAATGCAGGGTCCAGCGCAGGTAACCCTGCCCGGGGCGGGTTTCGCTGGCGTCGTGGAAGTCATAGCGGATGTCGCTGGCGTTGGCGTACATCCGGGCGAAATAGTCGTGCAGTGCCGGCAGGCCCTGGACCCTGTGCAGAGGATCGCGGAAGGTGATGTCATCGCTGTACAAGTTTTTCAATGACTGCAGATTCGTCGAATCCAGCATGGCAAAACGATCCGCGAAGGTTTCCAGGTACTTCGACATGCCAAGGCTCCCGAGCAATCTTGTACAAGATGTATTTGTTGTACAGGTATTACTGATCCTACGACAAAACTTGTACAAGTCAAATGGCCACGGGTATTTGTTTGCGACGTTGGCCGGGGCACTAGGGAACCTGGCGACGCCTGGGGTAGGCTATGGCCTTTTGACAGGAGCACTGCGGATGCTTGGTGTAACCGACTACGGCGCCTTCGTGATCGCCTTCATCATCGTCCTGGCGATCCCCGGGCCCGGTAATTTCGCCCTGATCACCGCCACCGGCAAAGGCGGGATCAAGGCCGGGCTGGCGGCGACCTGCGGCGTGATCCTCGGCGACCAGGTGCTGCTGTGGCTGGCGGTGGCCGGGGTGGCCACCTTGCTGGCGGCCTATCCGGCGGCCTTCCATGTCGTGCAATGGGCCGGTGCGGCGTACCTGTCCTACCTGGGGATGCGCATGCTGTTGAGCAAACCTGGCGGCGAACCGCGCAAGAGCCGCATGGACAACGGCCATTACCTGCGCCAGACCATGATGATCACCTTGCTCAACCCCAAGGCGATCATGTTCTACATGGCGTTCTTCCCGCTGTTCGTCGATCCGGTGAAGCACCAGGGGTTGATTACCTTTGGCTTCCTGGCGGCCACCGTTGCCGTGGTGACCTTTCTTTACGGCCTGATCGCCGTGGTGCTGACCCAGCAGCTGGCCGAGCGCATGCGCGCCAATCCAAGGATTTCCAACCTGTTCGAGCGCCTGGCGGGGGCCTGCCTGGTAGGCTTCGGTATCAAGCTGGCTGCCATGCGCTGACCTGAAAGGAGTGCACAAAGCCCTACTCTTTGATTTGCAGGGACCTTGTGGGAGCGGGTTCACCCGCGATGACGTTAGTGAACCCACCATCCTAATCGCGGGTGAACCCGCTCCCACAGGATGCTTCGTGCTTTGGAATTGTTCTCTGCGCGACAGCGCAGCCTGAAAGGGATCGGGCCGTTCCTGTTCCTACGACACCGCCGAAAACACCGACCCGGTAATCCGCTCGCTCAACAGCTCCAGTGCCCGCAACCCCGCCAGCGAGTTCCCCGACGCATTCAACGCCGGCGACCACACGCAGATGCTGTAGCGCCCCGGCACCACCGCGACGATCCCGCCGCCGACGCCGCTCTTGCCCGGCAACCCGACCCGATAGGCGAAGTTGCCAGCCTCGTCGTACAGCCCGCTGGTGGCCATGATCGCATTGACCTGCTGGGCCTGGCGCGGGCTGAGGATCTGCTCGCCGCTGTGCGGGCAGTAGCCGCTGTTGGCCAGGAAGGCGAAGCCGCGCGCCACGTCGGCGCAGCTCATCGACAACGCGCAGTGATGGAAGTAACTGCGCAGTACCGCATCCACGTCGTTGTGGAAATTGCCGAAGGCCGTCATCAGCCAGGCCATCGCCGCATTGCGCGCACGGTGCTGGTACTCCGACTCGGCCACCACCGCATCGCTGACGATGCGCCGATTGCCCGCCAGGCGCCGGACGAAATCGCGCATCGACAGCGCCGGCGTGGCAAAGCGCGACTGGTTGATATCGCAGATCACCAGGGCCCCGGCGTTGATGAAGGGATTGCGCGGCCGGCCCTTTTCCACTTCCAGCTGCACTAGCGAATTGAAGGCCTGCCCGGACGGCTCGTAGCCCAGCCGGGTCCAGATGTCTTCGCCGCTGTGGCTGATCGCCTGGACCAGGCTGAACACCTTGGAAATACTCTGGATCGAGAAGGGCGTAAAGGCATCGCCGGCGCAGTGCAGATGGCCGTCGAGGCTGTAGACGGCAACGCCGAGCTGGTTCGGCTCGACCTGGGCGAGGGCGGGAATGTATTGCGCGACCTGGCCCTGGCTGAGCAGGGGGCGAACCTGGTCGAGGATCTCTTGCAGCATGTCTTGCATCGCGACGGCCTTGGGTGCGGGGCGGGGAGTAATCACAGACGATGCGCCACGCGCCCAAGGCACGTATTCAGTGTCCGCTCGGCGCGGCGCTGCCCGGCGCTCTCGGCCCGGGCGTGAAGCCATGGCGACGGGCGCTCCAGGCAATCAGCAGGCCAACGCCGATCAGGGCCAGCATCGCCCACGGAAAGGCCGCTGCACCCCAGCGATCCAGCAGCACCCCGCCGACCACCCCGCTGCCGGCGATGGCGCTGTTCCAGGCCACCACATTGAGCGACAGGGCGACATCCGCACCGTCCCCGGCGGCGTCGGCCAGGGCCGTCTGCAGCAGGGTCGCGGCACCGCCGAAACTCAGGCCCCAGGCGGCCACGCCGAGGTAGACCACCAGCGGCTGGGCGGCGAACAAGGCGAAGATCAGGGTAACGGCGGCAAAAGCGACCAGGCTGGCCAGGGTGGTTGCCCGCAGCGCCGGCTCGACCCGTTTCGCCGTGAGCCAAATGCCCGCCAGGGCGAAGGTGCCGAACACCAGCAGCACTAGGTCGACCCGTGTCTCCAGCCCGGCCGGGGCCACGAACGGAGCGATGTAGGTGTAGAGGATGTTGTGCGCCAGCATCCAACTGATCACCACCGCCAGCACCGGACGCACGCCGGGCGTGGTCAGCACCTGGCGCAGAGACTGGCGCTGGTGCGCAGGCTGCGGCGGATAATCCGGCACTTTCAACAGCACCCAGGCGATCAGCACCAGGGTCAGGGCCGACATCAGGCCGAACGTCGCGCGCCAGCCCATGGCACTGCCCAGCCAGGTGCCCAGTGGAACGCCCAGGGACAGGGCGATCGGCGTGCCGACCATCGCCACCGCCAAGGCCTTGCCCTGTTGGTGCGCTGCGACCATGCGCCGGGCGTAGCCGGCCAGCAGGCTCCAGGCCAGACCCGCACAGACCCCGGCGCAGAAACGGGCGACCAGGGTTAAGCCGTAGTGAGCGGAGAGGGCGGTGATGGAGTTGAACAGCAGGAAGCCGACGATAGTCAGGAGCAGCACATTGCGCCGCCGCCAGCCGCGGGTGGCGATGGTCATGGGAATGACCGCCAGCACCGAGCCGAGCGCGTAGGCGGTGACCATCTGCCCGGCCATGGACGGGGAAATCTCCAGGCCAGCGCTGATCAGCGGCAGCAAACCGGCAGGCAGGGTTTCGGTAACGATGCAGAGAAAGCCGGTCATGGCCAGGGCGAGCAGGGCGCCTATGGGCAGGCGCTGGTCGGGCGTCAGAAGGGAGGGCGAGGCGGTCACGGTAACACTCCTTGAGTTAGATATCGATCGGTACAAATGTTGGCGACTCCTTCGTCGCGTTGTCAATGACTTATGTATCGATTAGTATCCAAGTCCTGTCCCGAGGAGGTTCCCCATGGCGCGAATGGGCCGCCCACGTACTTTCGACCGTGACCAGGCGCTGGAGCAGGCGCTGCACCTGTTCTGGCAGCACGGTTACGACGCCACCTCCCTGGCCCAGCTCAAGGCCGGGTTGGGGGGCGGTATTTCCGCACCGAGTTTCTATGCCGCCTTCGGTTCCAAGGAGGCGCTGTTCAACGAGTGCGTCGAGCGCTATCTGGCGACCTACGCCCAGGTTACCGAATGCCTGTGGGATGAAAGCCTGGCGCCGCGGCAAGCCATCGAGACCGCGCTGCGCCAGTCGGCCCGGATGCAATGCGAGGACGGTCACCCCCGCGGCTGCATGGTCGCGTTGGGGGTGATGAGCGCGCCCAGTCCGGAAAATGCACGGGTGACGCAAGCGCTGACCCGGTCTCGCCAGCGCACCCGGGCGGGGCTGGTGCACTGCGTCGAGCGCGGGATCGAGGCGGGCCAATTGCCCCGGGAGACCCAGGCCGAGGTGCTGGGAACGGTGTTGGACAGCTTCCTCCAGGGCATCTCGATCCTGGCCCGCGACAACACGCCGCATGCCGTGATCGATGCGGCGATCACCCGGGTGATGCGGGTGTGGGATATCGCCAGCGACTGATCCAGTCGTGCACCAGGAATAGAACTACCGATGACGGACCACAACCCCACCCTGATTTTCGCCGCCGCCCTCAGCCTGCTCGCCGCCCTCGCACACCTCTGGTGCATTCACCAGGGCCCTGCAGGCTATCGCCTGCTCGGCGCTGGCGAACGCATGGTGCGCGCCGCCGAGAAAGGCCGGAAGTTCCCGACCCTGATCACCCTGTTCATCGCCGCAGTGCTGACGGTCTGGGCGTCGTATGCCCTGTCCGGCGCCCGGGTGATCGGCCCGCTGCCCCTGCTGCGTCCGGCCTTGTGCCTGATCACTCTGGTCTATCTGCTGCGCGGCATCCTCGGTCCTTTGCTTCTGCGCCATACGGGACACTCGACGCGCTTCATCACTGTCAGCTCGTTGATCTGCACCGGCTATGGCCTGGTTCATCTGCTCGGGCTCGCTCAGGTCTGGAACCGGATTTGAACCAAAAAGCTGACTTCATGGTCAGTTAGTTTCATTCTAAAGCCATTGCCCAGGAGCACCCCATGACCCATTTCACCCTCGATTACCTGTTCAACGACACCCCGCAAACCCGCAGCTTCGAGCTGGAGCAGGCCGAACTGCCGCTGCACGAAGCTGCGATGCACCTGCTGGTGCTGCATTTCGGCGACAGCGAGAACAGCCTGGTCATGCCGTCGGCGGATGCCACGCCGCAGGAGATCCTGGAACAGGCCGAACGGCTGGGGTTAACGCGGATCGAAGTGGCTGGCCGCTAACGTCTAGAACTCGTACCGCCCACTCACCCCCAACGTCCTCGGCGACCCGAGCACCCCGGTGTAACCGCCATTCGGCGAGTTCCACAGTGTCGTGTAGTAGGTCTTGTCGAAGGCGTTGCGCAGCCAGAGCGACAGGTCCCATAGCCCGTCGCCGAGGTCGCCGCGTACGCCGGCGGAGAGGTTGACCAGCGCGTAGCCAGGCAATTGCGCGTAGCGTGAGTCGTCCACCGTGCCGACCGCATGGGAGCGCAAGGCGTAGCTGGCGTTGATATACGGGCGCAGTGCGCCGGCCTGCCATTCATAGCTGCCGCTGGCGTTGGCGATCCATTTCGAGGCGCCGACCACGGCATGCCCGCCCAGGTCGCAGGAGGCCGGGGCGCCGGGTTGCAGGGCGACCTCGGCCGGGCAGGGGGCGTTGTCGTAGTCGCGGTAGCGCACATCGTTCCACGAGCCGTTGAGGTTCAGGGTCAGGCCGCGCAACGGCAGCAGGGTGGATTCGAATTCGACGCCGCGGCTGCGTACATTGCCGGCGTTGGTCAGGTAGCTGGTGAGGGTGGCGTCGTCGTAGGCGTTGGTCTGGTAGCCGTGGACCTCGGTCCAGAACAGGTTGGCGTTGAGCAGCAGGCGCTGGTCCAGGAGGGTGCTCTTGAGTCCCAGTTCGGCATCGTTGGCCCGCTCGCTGCCGATCAGCAAGGAGTCGGCGCCGGCTACCGGGGCGCTGGCCACGCCAAGGTTGACCCCGCCGGACTTCTCGCCGTGGGACAGCGAGGCGTAGCCCATCAGCTCGTCGTTGAAGCGCCAGGCCAGGCTGAGCAGGGCCGAGGGGCTGAAGCTGTAGAGGTTGAGGTCGCCGGAGTCGTAGGCACCCAGGCGTGCCTGGCGCACGTTCGCTGCAGCTCCGCCGACCGTCGCCCCGCCCAGCGGCGCATAGCGTGCGACACGGGCCTGCTTGGCTTCGTAGGTGCCGCGCAGGCCGGCACTGAAATCGAGGCGGTGGGTGAGGTGCCAGGTGCCCTGGGCGAACAGGGCGAAGCTGTCGGTATCGATATGCCCCTTGCCCAGGCTGTAGACATCGTTCAACGCGCCCTGCGGCGTGCCGTTCCAGGTGTCTGCCAGCGGTCCGTAGTCGGTGAACACCGAGTTGCGCATTTCCTGGCGGAACCCGTAACCGCCCAGCACGTAGTCGAAGAACTCACCGGCCGGCGAGGCCAGGCGCAGCTCCTGGGAATACTGCTGGTCGCGAGCCGACTGGCCGACGTTATACATCACCGGCACATTCAGCTCGTCGTCGTTGCGCGGGGTGAAATCCCACCAGCGCCAGGCGCTGATCGACGTCAGGGTGTAGTCGCCCGGCAGGTTCCAGTTGGCCTCCAGCGAAGTCCCGCCCTGGAACACCTTGACACTCTGATCGCCGTCCAGGTTCACATGACGCCCGCGGGCCAGGCTGGCGCCGACGGCGGCGGCACGTTGTTCGTAGCGATTGACCCCGTTGATGGTCGGGCCGCTGCTGAACAGCGAGCGGGTGCCGGCGCTGGAGTCTTCCTCGTTGTAGTCGGCAATCCAGCGCAGGTTGAAGCGCTCCGTGGGCTCGAACAGCAGTTGCCCGCGAAATCCCTGGCGGGTGCCGCCACCCAGGGTGTGGCCGTCGTGATCGTTGTGCACATAGCCGTTTTCGCGGGTGCGGTAGGCGGAGAAACGTCCGGCCAGTTGGCTGTTCAACGGCCCGCCGAATGCGGCCTGGGTTTGTACGTAGCCATCCTCGCCGAGCGAACTGGAAAGGCTGCCCTCGGGGTTGAAGGAGGGACGCCGGGTACTGATGTTGAGCACCCCGGCGGTGGTGTTCTTGCCGAACAGCGTGCCCTGGGGACCGCGCAGCAGTTCCAGTTGCTCGATGTCGAGCAGGTCGAACACGGCCATGCCGGGGCGACCCAGGTAAACGTTGTCGAGGTAGATGCCGGCGCTGCCTTCCAGGCCATCGCTCGCCGGGTTGTTGCCCAGGCCGCGGATCGACAGGCTGGACTGGCGCGCATGCATGAAAGCGACGTTGACGCTTGGCAGCGCCTGTTGCAGGTCCTGCACCCGGTACAGGCGCTGGTTCTCCAGGGCCTGGGCGGAAAGCACGGTCATTGCCGTGGGTACGCTCTGGGCGTCCTCGGTGCGGCGTCGGGCATTGACGGTTACCGTCTGCAACGTCGAATCATCGGCCCGCGGGCCTTCGCCCGGTGTGGCGGCAAAGCCGGGCGTGCAGGCCAGGGCCAGCACGCCGGGAACCAGGTGGGGCCAGACGCACGCGCGGGCGGGGCGGGGCAACGGCTTGGTCATCGGAAACTCCTGTGATGAAGAAAGCTCTCGCTGCGCGTGGTCTGCGTAAGCGCGATAGGTTAGGCAAGCTGGAGGTCAGTCGCGCAGCCAGGGAATGTCCTTGGCCTGGTAGCGGTGGGCGCGGAAGATCGCGTTGTTTTCTCCCGGCAGATAGGCCCGCGAAGCGGCATCCGGGTAGGCGGCGAAATGCGGGTTGATGTATTCCCAGACCACCTCGCCGGCGCGGGTCACCTCGAACAGGCGGCCGAAATTGGCTTCGGTGATCAGGGTGTTGCCGTTGTGCAGACGCTGCGCGCCGCCCATGAACGGCGTAAAGAAGGCATAGCCGGGGGTATCGGCGTACTGCCATTCGATGCGCTGGGCATGGGGATCGACCTCGATCACCCGCGAGTGCGGCATGGACACATGGGGCCGCGAGATGCCGTTGTCGAACACCAGGATCCGGCCGTCCTCCAGTTCGCTCGGGCAATGCTGCTGTGCCACAAGGTCATGCCCGAGGCGCCACAGCACGCGATCGCTGGCCTTGTCCACGGCGATCACCGACGACACGCTGCGCAGGCTGAGGATGACCTTGCCATCGCGGCCTGGCGTCACGGAATTGGTCATCGGCCAGTGGTAGCGCTCGAAGCAGGCGTGCAGGGGATAGTCCTCCGGTGCGAGGTGCTCCCAACTGCGCCATTCCCAGACCAGCGTGCCGGCGCGGTCGACCTCCTTGATCACGTCACCGTAGATCACCCCGCCCGGGGCCTCGCTGCCCGGGATGCCGCCTTGCACCCGCGCGGCGATGGCCGCGGGCAGCGGCTCGGCGGTGCTGTAGAGCAGGTTGCCGTTGTCCAGCCATTGAGCGTCGTGATGATGGCCCAGGTCGGTGTATTCCCAGACCACCTCGCCGTCGGCGGTCACTTCGCTGAAGGCGCCGCCATGCCACACCGACCAGCCCGGAAACAGCTCCGGGGAGTCCGGATGGTTGCCGTTGTAGCCGAGGTTGCCGTTGCCGAGGATCACCGCATCGCGGCCGGGGCGTTGCGGCAGTTGCCAGCGATGGACCTGCTCGCCGCGCAGGTTGATCAGGAACACCTGGCCGCCTGCGGTCTGCGGGGCAAAGAGGGTGTAGCCGCCGGCCGAACGTTCGGCATCCAGGGCGATCAGCCCGGTGGCGTGGCGGCGCAGGGTGGTGCGATCAAGCGTGGACATGGTGTTTCTCCGGATGAGCGAGGCCCTGCCGTACAGCGCGGCATGGCACTCGGGGTGACGATCAGGGGCGGGCGGGAAGCAGGGCGTTGTAGCGCGGGTCGAAGGCTTCGGCGACCTGTAGCGGACGCGGAATCACGCGGGCTTCGGCGAAGCGGTCGGCCAGACGTTGTTGCAGGCCTGCGACCCGTGCATCCAGCGCTACGTAGCGCAGTTGCTGATGAGCCAGCATCTCCTGCAGCAGCGGCAACGGCAGCCGGGTGAGGTCGGCCAGGCGGCGGGCCCATTCCTCGGGGTGCGCCGTAGCCCAGTCCTGGGCCCGGGCCAGGCGCTGGATGAAGTCGCCGAGGTGTGCGGATTTTTCCGCATCGTTGAGCGCGGCGAGGCTGGCGACGGTGAAGTTGAGGCCGGTTTCCGGCCAGCGGCTGCCGTCCAGCAACAGGCGGGCACCCCGCGAGGTGGCCTGGCCAACGAACGGATACCACACCGCCCAGGCCGCCAGCTTGCCGCTGGCGAACGCATTCTGCGCATCCACCGGGCTGGCGTAGACCACCTCGACATCCTTGATGCCCAGGCCGGCCTCGGCGAGGGCGGCGAGCAGCAGGTAGTGGCCGCTGGTGCCCTTGGCCACGGCGACGCGCTGGCCTTTGAGGTCGGCGACCGAGGCGACCGTAGAGCCGCCCTGGACCAGCAGCGCATTGTTGTTCTGCGCGCCTTCTGCGGCGGCGACCACCCGCACGTCGAAACCGCCAGCCTGGGCGAACACCGGTGGCGCGTTGCCGACCACGCCGACATCCACGGCAGCGGCGTTCAAGGCTTCCATCAGCGCCGTGCCGGTGCCGAAAGGGTGCCAGTCGAGGTCGTAGGCCAGGCCGCGATCCTCGCCGGCTGCGCTCAGCAGTGCCTGGATCAGCCCGCTCTGGTCGCCGACCTCCAGCTCGGCGGCCTGTGCCGGCAAGGCGCCGAACAGCACGCCGAGCAACGCCAGGCGTGACAGCTGTTGGCGAAGGCGCTTGGCAGGAAAGGACTTTCTGGGCATGGTCGTCGCTCTTGAATCGGAAAGTGCGCCCAGTATGTCCACGCCCTCCAGCCGCCACCATGTCAAACACCCCACCTTTTCTGCCATGTCCGGCCCGCGTACCGTGCTGGTGCTGGCGTTTCCTGGCGCATTGCTGCTCAACGCCGCCGGGCCGCTGGAGGTGTTCGCCGCTGCGCCGCGCGTGCTGGGGGGCACGTTGCAGGCAGCCCCGCCGTACCGGATCGTGCTGGTCTCGCCGTTGGGCGGGGAGGTGGAAACCATCTCCGGAATCGCGGTCATGACCCGCTCGCTGGCGCAGGTCGAGACGCTGGAGATCGACACCCTGATCGTTATCGGCGGGCCGGGGGTTGCCGAGCTGGAGACCGACCATGACGTCAAGGCCTGGCTGCAACGGCGCGCGCCAACAGCGCGACGCCTGTGCTCCATCGGCACCGGCGCCTTCGCCCTGGCTGCCGCCGGGCTGCTCGACGGCCAGCGTGTGGTGACCCACTGGAAGTTCGCCGAGGAGTTGCAGGGCCGCTACCCGACCCTGGACGTGGAGCGCGAGGCGCTGTACCTGCACGACGGCCCGCTATGGACCAGTGGCGGTGCCAGCGCCGGTATCGACCTGGGCCTGGCCTTGCTCGAGGAAGACCTCGGCCCGCATGCGGCATTGGCACTGGCCCGCTATTTCACCCTGTTCCTGCGGCGCTCGGCGCAGCAGGCCCAGCTCAGCGCGCCGCTCAAGGCACAAAGCGATGCCCTGCGCAGCGACCGTGACCAGCGCCTGGTGCGCCTGCATGCATGGATCGCGGAGAACCTCGACGGCGACCTGCGTGTCGAGCGCCTGGCCGAGCGCTTCGGCATGAGTCCCCGGCATTTCGCCAGGGCCTATACCGCCGCTACCGGTGGCACCCCGGCACAGACCGTCGAGACCCTGCGCCTGGAGGCGGCGTGTCGCTTGCTGGAAACCAGCCAGGAACCGATCAAGCGCATCGCCGAAACCGTCGGTTTCGGCAACGAAGAGCGCATGCGCCGCAGTTTCCAGCGGCAACTGGGGGTAAGTCCGCTGGCTTATCGCTTGCGCACGCGCCTGGCTGCCGGCCCGGAACCCGAGGCAGGGCAAACGGGCTATCGACATGGTGCGGGCCTGGAAATCGCCTTGCATCGTCTGGCCCAGTGAGCCGGCGGCACGCCAGCAAAACCTTGCAACAGACAGCCGCCGCCCCCTAGCATGGCCGCTTTGGCCAAGGAACATGCCCCATGCTGGCTTCGTTGTTCGCCGTCCTGGCACCGGTTTTCATCGTTGCCGGGATCGGCTTTGCCTGGGCCCGCCGCGGCAATGCCTATCCCACGGACTTCATCGCCAGCCTGGTGATGACCATCGGCACACCGTCGCTGGTGCTCTCGACCCTGCACCGCACCCGCCTGGACCCGGGAGCGTTCGCCAGCATGGCGCTGGCCTGCGTGATCTGCATGGTGGTCATGGCCGGCATCGGTTACCTGGTCAGCCGTGCATTCGGCCAGCACTGGCGGGTACTGATGCCGGCGTTCATGTACCCCAACACCGGCAACATGGGCCTGCCGGTGGCGCTGTACGCCTTCGGTGACCAGGGACTGGCCCTGGCGGTGGCGTTCTTCCTGACCCTGTCGAGCTTCCAGTTCACCCTCGGCATCGCCATTTCCGGCGGTGCGGCCAACCTGCGTTCGCTGCTGAAGAATCCCATCGTCATCAGCCTGGCGCTGGCCCTGCCGCTGATCTTCTTCGATCTCAAGCTGCCGCTATGGCTGGGCAATACCGTGGACCTGCTCGGCGGCATGACCATCCCGCTGATGCTCCTGACCCTGGGCGTATCCCTGGCCAGCATCCGCTTGAGCGATGTGGCCAGCGGCATGTTGATCGGCGGCCTGCGTATCGTCCTCGGTGCCGGGGTCGGCTGGGGCATCGGCATGCTGCTCGGCCTGGACACCCTGGAACGGGCGATCCTGGTCATGCAGTCGGCCATGCCGGTGGCGGTGTTCAACTACCTGCTGGCGGTACGCGCCAACCGCTCGCCGGAGCAGGTGGCGAACGTGGTGATGTGTTCGACGGTATTGTCGTTCGTGTGGTTGCCGGTGGTGTTGGCGGGGTGGATGTAGCGTCCCTGGCCGGGATGAGGAAAGGGCCCCGAAGGGCCCTTGATTTACTTGCTGGTGCTTACTTACTGGCTTTTCCGACCGCCGCCATGGCTGTGCTGGCCGCCGACGCGTCCGGCTTCGGAAGCGCGCTCACGGTCGTTGGCGAAGTTGCCGCCGGAAGCCTGGCCACCCTTGCGGCCGGCTTCGGACGCTTTCTGGCGGTCATTGGCGAAGTTGCCTGGATTGCTGTTGCCTTGCTTGCCTTGGTTGTTAGCCATGATCTTTCACCTCATGTCGATTTCAAGTGGGCACACAGAACAGCCTGTGTACAGGTACGACGCAGGTGCCCGCATGGCGGCTCAAACCGATTCGCCTGGCCCCGACGAAACGCTTTAAAGGCTGGCCGCCCAATGGCTTGCGAGCCAATAGACGGTAAATCCGATTGAACGGTGCCAGCCCCGGCGCGGCCCAAGGACAGACACCTTCGACAGGAGCAAGGCCATGGGCAACGACAAACCGCAGGACAAGCAAGGGCCGCATTCTTCGGAACACGCCAGCGGCAGCGATGAGCTTGGCTTCGATCCGGATTCGCCGGACCTCGATGATCCACAGGTGGATCCGACCGGCCCGGCCAAGGCGCCCAAGGGCGGGCCGGGGAAAAGCGGCGGGGACCACGACTGATCCGCCGCCCGTTCCTTATATACGGAACTGCTTCACCAGGGCCCGCAGATGCCCTTCCAGCGCCGACAGGCTTTGCGCCGTCTGCGCGCCCTGGCGGGTCTGCTCGGCGACACTGTCCACGGCCTGGGCGATCTGGTGCACGCTGCGGTTGATTTCCTCGGCCACCGCGGTCTGTTCCTCGGCGGCGCTGGCGATCTGCGCGTTCATCGAACTGATGGTGCCGATCAGCCCGGCCATGGCATCCAGCGACACGCCGGCCTCGCTGGCCTGGTCGCGGGTGCTGTCGCCGGTCTCGCAGGAGTGGCGCATCGACTCCACCGCCGAATGAGTGCCGGCGGTGAGGCGGTCGATCATCACCTGGATTTCCTGGGTGCTCTGCTGGGTTCGGCTGGCCAGGCCGCGCACCTCGTCGGCGACCACGGCGAAGCCACGCCCGGCCTCACCGGCGCGCGCCGCTTCGATGGCGGCGTTGAGGGCGAGCAGGTTGGTCTGCTCGGCGATCGAGCGGATCACCCCGAGCACGCCGACGATGGACTGTACGTCCTGCTGCAGGCTGTCCAGTGACGTGCCGCTGCCACGAATGTTCTCCACCAGGGCGTGAATGCGCTTGATACTGCCGTCCACCACCTGCCGGGCCTGCTGCCCCTGGCTGTCGGTTTCCTGCGCGGCCTGGGCGGCGTTCTGCGCGCTGTGGGCGACTTCCTGGGCGGCGGCGGACATCTGGTTGATCGCCGTGGCCACCTGGGTGGTTTCGTGGCGTTGCGCTTCCATGGCCTGCTCCGAGCGCCGGCTCTGGCTTTCCACGGCCTCGACCAGGCTCGACAGTTCGCCGCTGACGTCCACCACCTGGCGCACCAGCCCCTGGATCTTCTCGACGAAGCGGTTGAACGAGCCGGCAAGCTGGCCCAGCTCGTCATTGCCGGCGCGCAGACGATGGGTCAGGTCGCCGTCGCCGGCGGCGATATCGTCGAGGTTGTCCTTCATCGCCTTGAGTGGCTTGAGCAGGGTGTTGCTGAGCATCAGCCCGGCAATGCCGAGGATCACCAGCAGCACCGCAGCGATGGCGAGGATGCTGGTGAGGATCGAGTCGATGCGGCGGTCGATCTCGGTGCGCAGTTCGGCAATGCGCAGTTCGATGTTGTCCAGGTTCACCGCCGTGCCCAGGGCCATGTCCCATTTCGGCAAGTAGAAGCTGTAGGCCAGCTTGGGCACTTGCACGCTTTCGTTGCCGGGCAGCGGCGAGCTGTAGCTGACGTAGTGGCTGCCGTCCTTGGCCACGCGCACCAGCTCGCGGTTGATGAACACGCCGTTGACGTCCTTGCGCTCGCTGAGGTTCTTGCCCACGTCCACCGGGCTGTCGCCGCGGAACAGGCGGACCACGGCGGAATCGTGGGCGAAGAAATAGCCGTCCTTGCCGTACTTGATCTTCGACAGCAGGGCGATGGCCTCTGCGCGGCTGGCCTGGTCGCCGTTGGGGGCAGCGTCGTACAGGGCTTGCACCGAGCCGACGGCGATCTGCATGTAGTGTTCCAGGCTCTGCCGGCTTTCGTTCAACAGGCGTTCGCGGGTCTGGCTGATTTCGCTTTCGGCAAGGTTGCGCAGGATCCGGTCGGCGGCGCCACTGATGACCAGGGCGAATACCAGGACGGGGAGTACGGCGAGCAACAGCAGTTTTGTTTTTAGAGTGAGCTGCATCTTCGGGTCCTCAGTGACGACACAAGGCGAGGGGAGGTAAAGCATTCATCGGCCCGGCCCGGAAAACCTGAAGCGCAATCATCCGCCATGCAGGCGACGCCGCGCTTAATTGCGGGTTAATCGCTGCTTCGCACAATGCCCGGGCAACGGTTTTCCATTACCCAGGCAAAGGTGCCATTCCATGTCGATGTTCAAAGCTGCAACCCTTTCCATCCTTTTCGTCCTGCCGGCCCTGGCTCACGCCGAAGGCGGCAGCGACCGTGTCGCCCAATGGCATGCGCAGTTCCAGCAGGCACGAAAAGAGGCGCCGCAGCAGGCGGTAGCCGACAAGAAAGCCGAGCGCTCGGCTACCGAAAAGCGTGATTCCTGACTACAGGTCGTAACGCACGCTCAAGGTGATGGTCCGCGGATCGTTCACCGCGTAATACGCCGTGCTGCTCGCCGCCGAATAGGCAATGCTCTGCGGATAGGCGCGATTGAGCAGGTTCTTCACCGCCAGGGTGGTGGTCCAATGACCATCACCACTGCCGTAGCTGGTGGTAGCGTTCCAGAAGCTCTGCTGCGGCACTTCGTAGATATCGCCATTCACCGCATTGGCGTACGACTTGCTCTGGAACTGCCAGTCGGTGCCGGCCACCAGCGCTCCCGGCAGGTCCACCGGTACCGTCCAGTTCAGCCCCAGCGCCAGGTTCCAGCGTGGCGCGAAGACCATCCGGTTGCCATCGGCATCCACGCCGGGCCCCGCCGCGTTCTTGAAGTCGTCGTACTGCGCCTCGAGGTAGCCGAGGTTGGCCTTGAGGGTCAGGTCGCGGCTGAGCAGGGCGGTGTTTTCCAGTTCCACCCCGTAGCTGTGGGCACTGCCGACGTTGGTGCGCAGGTTGGCGCTGATCGCCGGGTCCCAGGCGTTGGTCTGCAGGTCCTTGTAGTCGTTGTAGAACACCGCGACGTTGCTGCGCAGGCGGCCACCCAGGTAATCGCCCTTGAGCCCGGTTTCATAGGTGATCACATTCTCCGGATCGAAGCCCTGCAACGCCGCCAGGCGGGTCGGTGCGCGGTTGTCGAAGCCGCCGGCCTTGAAGCCCTTGGCGACGTAGCCGTACTGGGTCAGTGCGTCGCTCCAGGCATATTCCAGGCCCAGCTTGGGGCTGAAGGAGGCCCAGCTTTCGCTGGTTTCGGCGCTGAAGTTGAGGCCGGTGATCTGGCGCTGCCTGGTTATTGCGTAGTTCTGGTAATCGAAGTTCTTGTGCTCGGCGGTGTAGCGCAGGCCGGCGGTCAGGGACAGGCGGTCGGTGAGCTTGTAGGTGCCCTGGCCGTAGAGCGCGTAGCTTTCGGTATCGGTGGTGCTGTACTGGCCGCTGGCGTTGACCCGGTCGGCAGCCACCGAGTAGGTCAGGCTGTCGCGTTCGGCGCGGAAACGCTCCTTGTACAGGTAGGCGCCCAGGGTGAAGTTGAAGCGCTCGTACTCGCCGTTGAGCTGGAATTCCTGGGTGGCATAGCGCTGCTTGTAGTGGATCAGGTTGTTCTGCGTCGGCGAGGCGTTGCCGACGTTGGCCTCGCCGGAGTTGTCGTAGTCCACCGGCTGGTCGAAGGCCGACCAGGCGGTGACCGACTTGAAGCTCAGTTGATCGTCGAACCGGTAGATCGAACGCAGTACGGCGCTGCCCTGGTCGAGGCGGTTCTTCGGGTCGAGGCTGCTGTAGGTCTTGAACTTGTCGAAGTGGCCGTTGCTCGGGTCGAAGGGCGTGTAGCTGGTGGTGTCGCCGCGGTCGAAGGTGCCGGCCAGGGTCAGTTGGGTATCCCAGGCCGAGTCCACCGGGGCCAGGCGCAGCTTGCCGCGGTAGGACTGGATATCGACGTTGTTCACGTCCTTGTGCCGGGTACGGTTGTACACCGTACCGTCACGGCTCAGGCGCAGGGCCGAGAAGCTGGCGAACAGGGTGTCGTCGACCAGCGGGCCGCTGACCAGCAGACGGCCGTTGCGCGCCTCGTAGTTGCCGGCGCCGAGCTCTACGAAGGCGCGGGTCTTCTGGTCCGGATCGCGGGTAATCACGCGGATCGCCCCGGCGGCGCTGTTGCGCCCGTACAGGGTGCCCTGCGGCCCGCGCAGGACCTCGACGCGCTCGACATCGTTGAAGTCGAGCATCGAGGAAATCGCCCTGGGGATGTACAGGTCGTCGGCGTAGACGGCGACGGCGGCTTCCTGGATCGGGTCGGTCTCGCCGATGCCGCGGATGCCGTAGGTCTGGGCGCTGTAGGAGATCGACTGGCGGGTCAGGGTCAGGTTGGGCACCCGGCCGGACAGGTCGCGGATGTTGTTGATCTGCTGGTCGCGCAGGGTGGTTTCATCGAAGGCGCTGATGGCCAGCGGGGTTTTCTGCAGGTTTTCCTGGCGGTGCTCGGCGGTCACGGTGACGCTGGGGAGGCGTTCCTCGGATGCGGCGAAGGTGGTCAGGGGGAGGGACAGCAACAACGGGGGCAGAGCGTGGCGCAAGGCGGGTTTGGGCATGTTGGCATCCTGCTTATGGGTATGGGGTTCCTCCCTGGGTTGGGGTCGGTCAAAAGTTTTCGTGAGGGCAACGCGAGCCCTGTGGGAGCGGGTTTACCCGCGATTGCGGTAGTGAATCCACAATTGCAATCGCGGTTAAACCCGCTCCCACAAGGGCCGCCCAAGATCAATGTTTGTAATCATCTCCTTCGCGATCCAGCTGCCGGATCAACGCATCCCAATGCCGCTGGATTCCGGGGCTGTTGCCATCGATGAACGCCGCCGTCTGCTGCTTGACCTTCTCGATCGCCGCCTCCGGGGCGAACAGCAGGTCGGCGTTGCCGCCGGCCTGGGCCGCGATCTGGATATTGCAGGCGCGCTCCAGCCCGTGCAGTTCGCGGAAGGCATGTTCGACGCTGATGCCACCGGTCAGCAGCCCATGGTTGCGCAGGATCAGGATATTGCTCTCGCCCAGGTGGGCCACCAGCCGCTCCTGCTCGTCCAGGTCCAGGGCCACGCCTTCGTAGGTGTGGTACGCCACCCGGCTGTAGTAGGCCAGGGCATGCTGGGACAGCGGCAGCAGCCCGTCGCGCTGCGCCGACACTGCCGCACCGTCGCGGGTATGGGTGTGCAGCACCGCCTTGAGGTCCGGGCGGGCGCGGTGGATGGCGCTGTGGATCACATAGCCGGCCTGATTGATGCCCAGGCCCAGCGGGTCGTCGATGAGGGTGCCGTTGACATCCACCTTGACCAGGTTGGAGGCGGTGATTTCATCGAACAGCAAGCCGAAGGCATTGATCAGGAAATGCTCCTCCGGCCCCGGCACCCGGGCCGAGAAGTGCGTGTAGATGTGGTCGGTCCAGCGAAACAGCGCGGCCAGGCGATAGGCGGCGGCGAGCTTGACCCGGACCTCCCATTCCTCGGCGCTGACCCGCTGGCGCACGCTGTCGAGATCGGATTTGACGGTTAGAGCGGAAACGGCAGTCATTGCAGTACTCCCAAGAAGACGATCAGTAGCCGCGCTGGTGATCCACCAGGTTGCGCAGCGGTTGGCCCTGGTGATAGCGGCGGAAGTTCTCGACGAAGTCCACGGCGAAGCCGCGCACCCCGTCGGTGGAAAGGGCGCAGGTGTGCGGCGAGATGAACACCCGCGGGTCGCTGTACAACGGGTGACCCGCCGGCAGCGGCTCGGGTTCTGTGACGTCCAGGGTGGCCCGACCGATGCGTCCGGCGTCCAGCGCTTCGAGCAGCGCCTGCTGATCGAGCAGGCCGCCGCGGGCGATGTTGATCAGGTGCAGGCCCGGCTTGGCACTGGCCAGCACGTCGCGGCCGATGATGCCGCGGGTCTGGGCGGTCAGCGGCGCGGCGAGCACCAGGTGATCGGACTCGGCGAACAGTTGGTGGATGTCCGCTACCGCTTCCACCGGTACACCGGCTTCCAGTGGCTGGCCCGGACGACCCAGGGCGATTACCCGCAGGCCCAGCGCCGTGGCCTTGGCCGCAAGGCTTTTGCCAATGCTGCCCAGGCCAAGAATGCCCAGGGTCTTGCCGCGTACCGGCTGCAACGAGGTGAAGTGCCAGTCGTCGTCCTTGACCCAGATGTCAGGCAACTGCTTGGCGGCGGAGAAGATCGCCGCCAGGGCGAACTCGGCCACCTGTTCGGCGTTGCTGCCCTTGCCGCTGGTCACCGGCGGGCCCTGGAACAGCCAGTCGGGGTAGAAGTCGATCCCCGACGACACCAGTTGCACCCAGCGCAGCGACCAGGGCCAACCGCGCGGCGCTTCATCGACCCGGCGGCCACGGACGTTGACCGGACGCAGGATCACCACGTCGGCGCGCTCGGCATGGAACTGCTCCGGGCTCAGGTCCAGCACCCGGTGGCCGGGCAATTGCTGGCGGATGAATTCGTTGGCCTGCTCATCCAACTGGCTGGCGATCACGCTCACGGTGCTCATTGGGCGACTCCTGCATCGAGGGCTGCACGACCGGTGCCATGGAACACCACGTCGTCCTGCGGGGTGTGGACGCGACTGCACAGCACGTCGCGGTAATGCCGTTCCAGCGGGTTATGGCGCGACAGGCCGGGGTTGCCGGTGGCCTCGATGGCCAGTTCCACCGCCTGGATGGCGTTCTGCGTCACCAGTTGCTTGAGCTGGCCGGCGTTCTGCGCCGGGACCAGGCCGGCAGCGGCGGAATCGAGCAGGTTGCGGTTGGCGAAGAGCAGGGTATCGATGCGCCCGACCCGCTCCTGGAAGCGCGGCAGGCTGGCCAGCGGCTGACCGAGGTTGGACGGGGTGCGCTCGCGCAGGAAGGTCACCAGCCAGTCGCGGGCGGCCTGGGCCACCGCGTCATAGATGCTCGACAGCAGCACCGACATCCATACCAGGCTCTCGCCGTCCAGCTCCGGGCGTGGCGCGCTGGCCGGGCTGACCGCGACGGCGTGGTCCAGCGGCAGCAGCACGTTGTCGAACTCCACCCGGTGGCTGCAGGTGGCGCGCATGCCGAGGTGATCCCATTCATCGACGATGCGGATGCCCGGGCTGTCCTTGTGTACCAGGAAACCGCCCACCAGCGGGTCGGCATCGTCGCTGCGGCCCCACACCAGGTACCACTCCAGGCCATGGCTGCCGGTGGAGTAGAGCTTGGTGCCGGACAGTCGCCAACCTTCGGCGGTACGTCTTGCCACGGTTGCCGGCAGTCCGCCGCGGGCCGGGGTGCCCAGTTCGGGTTCGACGCGGAAGGCATTGATCAGCGCGCCTTTCTCCACGGCCTCGCGGGCCAGGCGTTCGCGCAGGTGCGCCGGCCAGCGCTGGTCGTCCTGCAGGCGGAAGTGCTGGAGGTACTGCATCACCAGGATCAGCGCGGTGGACGGCTCGCCCTTGGCCACCGCCGCCACCACCTTGCGCGCCGTCGGCAGGTCGGCACCACCACCGCCCAGGCTTTTCGGCACGGTCAGGCCGAGCAGGCCATGGCGCTGCAGCAGCGCGAAGTTGGCGGCGGGAAATTCGCCGCTGCGGTCGAAACCGGCGGCGCTGGCGGCGAGTTCGCGGGTAATGATGGCAAGGACCGGGTCCAGGGCATCGTCTGGCGGCGTCGGCCGGTGCAGCGGAACGGTATTGGCGGAAGACTGGCTCATCAGGCACTCATTTGCATAAGACGGCAGGGCTTATGACCGTATGCGTGGAGAGTGCCTCTGTAAAATTCTTTCTGGTTCTAAGCTAATCACGGGATTGAAAAATTGTTCGCATATTAGGTTATGACCAAAATGCATTTCACTGATTATTCGCGACTCGCTACAGTCGGCCTACATTCCGCGTCGCACAGCGGATGGAACCCGGAACCTGACAACAGGCTGAGATCCAGCCTCAAGGAGCGTCGCGATGATCCCCTTCACCCGAATCCTGGCCCTCGGAGCGGCCTTGCTGCTGGCCGGCCCGGCCTTCGCCGCCGACCGCCTCGAACTGCGCATCGGCGACCAGAAAGGCAATATGCGCGCCCAACTGGAAGCCGCCGACGGTCTCAAGGACTTGCCCTACGATATCCGCTGGGCCGAGTTCCCTGCCGCCGCACCCTTGGCCGAAGCGTTGAATGCCGGGGCCATCGATGCCGGCATCATTGGTGATGCGCCGCTGCTGTTCGCCCTGGCTTCCGGAGCGCAGGTCAAGGCCATCGCGGTGAACAAGTCGGACGCCTATGGCACCGCAGTGCTGGTGCGGCCCGATTCGCCACTGAAAAGCGCGGCGGACCTCAAGGGCAAGCGCATTGCCACGGGGCGCGGCTCCATCGGCCATCACATTGCCCTGAAAGCCCTGGTCAGCGCCGGTCTCAGCGAGAAGGACGTGGAGTTCCGCTTCCTCGGCCCGGTGGATGCCAAGGTCGCCCTGGCCAATGGCTCGGTGGATGCCTGGGCCACCTGGGAGCCCTACACCGCGTTGTCCGAACTGACCGGGCAGGGCCGCGTGCTGGTCAATGGCCGCGGCCTGTCCAGCGGCAACGGTTTCCTCGCCGCCACCGACAAGGCTCTGGCCGATCCGGCCCGGCGCGAGGCCCTGCAGGATTACCTCACGCGCCTGGCCAAGGCCCAGGACTGGGCTTACCACAACCTCGACAGCTACTCGAAGACCCTGGCGCAGATCATCGGCTTCCCAGTGGACGCCGCACGCCTGCAATTCGAGCGGCGCAAACTGCACTGGCAGGCAGTGGATGCGCAAACCGTCGCCGAGCAACAGGAGACTGCCGATTTCTACCAGGCCCACGGCCTGATCGCCGGCCGCCTCGACGTAGCCCCGACCTTCGCCAGCGGCTTCGTATTGCCAGCCACCGTACAACTGACCCAGCAACTGAACCAGAAGCCCTGAATTCCGGAGCCTGCACCCATGATCCCGCTCAAACGCCTCTACCAACTCGCCGCCGCCGTGGTACTGGGCGCCAGCCTCGCTGGCACGGCCAGCGCCGAAACCCTGCGCATCGGCTACCAGAAATCCTCGACCCTGCTGACCCTGCTCAAGGCCCAGGGCACCCTGGAGAAAGACCTCAAGGCCCAGGGCATCGACGTTACCTGGCACGAGTTCGCCAGCGGCCTGCCGCTGCTGGAGGCGCTGAACCTGGGCAACGTCGATGTTTCGGCGGACGTGGCCGACACCGTGCCGGTGTTCGCCCAGGCGGCGGGTGCCAAGCTGGTTTACTTCGCCCGCGAAACCCCGTCGCCCCTGGCCCAGGCCATCCTGGTGCCGGCGGATTCGCCGCTGAAAAGCCTGGCCGACCTCAAGGGCAAGAAGATCGCCGTGACCAAGGCGGCCGGCAGCCACTACCTGCTGATCCAGGCCCTGGCCAAGGCCGGATTGAACTTCAATGACATCCAGCCGGCCTACCTGATTCCGGCCGATGGCCGCGCCGCCTTCGAGAACCGCAAGGTGGATGCCTGGGTGACCTGGGATCCTTTCGTCGCCAGCGCCCAGCGCCAGCAGCATGCGCGGGTGTTGAGCGATGGCCAGGGGCTGTCGAACTACCAGCGCTATTACCTGGCGTCCAGCGATTACGCCAAGTCTCACCCGCAGGTGCTGAACACCCTGTTCACCGCCTTGAGCGGCGCCGGCAAGTGGATCAAGGCCCATCCGACCGACGCGGCCAAGCTGCTCGGACCGCTCTGGGGCAACCTCGATGTAGCGACGGTCGAGCAAGCCAACGGCCGACGCAGTTATGATGTGCAACCGGTGCAGGCCGACAACCTCGCCGAACAGCAGCAGATCGCCGATGTGTTCTTCGCCCAGGGCCTGCTGCCGCGCAAGATCGACGCCAGCGCCGTGGAGCTGTTCAAGCCCGTCGCGCGTTGAGGTCGTAACCGGATACAGGCCGCTGGAGCCGTTCGGGGCGCCAGCGGCTTCGCCGTTTCTAAAAAGGAGTGCTTCATGGAAAAGCGTCAACTCGGCAACAGTGGCATCCAGGTCAGCGCCATCGCCCTCGGCACCATGACCTGGGGCGAGCAGAACAGCGAGGCCGAGGCCTTCGAGCAGATCCAGGTGGCCCGCGAGGCCGGGGTCAACTTCATCGATACCGCCGAAATGTACCCGGTGCCGCCTATCGCGAAGACCTATGGCGAAACCGAGCGGATCATCGGCAACTACTTCGCCCGCTTCGGCGGCCGCGAGCACTGGGTCCTGGCGAGCAAGGTGGCCGGCCCGCATCGGATCGAGCATATCCGCAACGGCGATGCCCGCCTGAACCGGGCCAATATCACCGCGGCCCTGGAAGACAGCCTCAAGCGCCTGAAGACCGACTATCTCGACCTCTACCAACTGCACTGGCCGGATCGGCAGACCAACTTCTTCGGCCAGCTCGGCTATGTGCACGATGCCGCCGACGAGCCCACCGCCATCGAGGAGACCCTCGACGTGCTGGACGACCTGGTCAAGGCCGGCAAGATCCGCCATATCGGCCTGTCCAATGAAACCCCGTGGGGCGTGCATCGCTTCCTGCACCTGGCCGAGACCCGCGGCTGGCCGCGCGCGGTATCGATCCAGAACCCCTACAGCCTGCTGAACCGCAGCTACGAGGTGGGCCTGGCGGAAATGTCGATTCGCGAGAAGGTGGGGCTGCTGGCGTACTCGCCGCTGGCCTTCGGCGTGCTCTCGGGCAAGTACCTGAACGGCGCACAACCACCGAAGGGGCGCCTGACCCTGTTCGATCGTTTCCAGCGCTACAACAACCCGCAGGTGGAAAAGGCCACCCAGGGTTACGTGGCGCTGGCCCGGGCCCATGGCGTGGATCCGGCGCAACTGGCGCTGGCCTATGTCACCAGCCGGCCGTTCGTGACCAGCAACATCATCGGCGCCACCACCCTGGAGCAGTTGCACAGCAACCTGGCCAGCGTCGAGGTGAAGCTGACCGAGGAGCTGCTGCAAGGGATCGAGGCGATCCACGTGCAGCAACCGAATCCGGCGCCTTGATGTTTGCTTGCGGTGGCTGCTGAGGCCCCGTCGTCGGCAATCGGATCGCCGCTTGGCTGGCTTGTGTCCTTGGTCTTTATTCAGGACTAAAGATACAAGCCGGCGTTGTACTCAAGCCGGCACCGCCGCACCCTGCGGCAACAACCATTCCGCCATCCGCTGGCTGCGCTCCAGCCTCTGCTGCTGGGTGTCATCCCCATGCAGCAGCGACAGGCTGATCTGGTACGCATAGATCAGGTACGCCCGATCCTGCGCCTCATCCGCCGGCGCCCCGGCCTGGATCAGCAAGCCCTCGATGTAGTTCAGGCGGTGACTGTCCACCTCGTCGATCGCCTGGCGCGCCTGCTTGTCGCGCCGCGCCCAGGCGCGGATGCCCAGTTCGATCGCCGCCGCGTCCTTGGCCGTCTGCCCGTAGGACGGCAGCTCCAGCAAGCGCTGCAACCGCTTCAAAGGCGACACATGGGCATTTCGCAGATTGAGGATCACGTCCTCGGTCGCTCGCGCCCGCCAGGTGCCGAGGATGCCTTCGAGCAGTTCGCCGCGGCTCTTGAAGTGGTAGTAGAAGCTGCCGCGGGTGATCTTCAGTTCCTTGGCCAGGGTATCGACCCGGACCGCATCGACGCCGCTGCTGACCAGTACGTGCTGCGCGGCATGAATCCAGTCTTCGCGGGTGAGATTGGTGCGTGATGACATCGTGTAGGGCCTTGTTGATCGAGCTGGACAGGCGCAGGAGGGGCAAGCGTGGAGCGAATTCCCCCGGTTGATGAAGTACATGGCTTTAGGCGAGTCTTCGGGATTTTGCACGTTTCCACGTAGTGTGAGTTGACACACGTCAAAAGCCTCCTTTGCAGGAAAATGCAGGGCTGTATGTCAAGAGGAGATCCCCTGCCATAGGGCTCCGCCCTGGGGGTCCAGACCGCGGCCCCGTAGCGATCAGTGCCTGAAGAACGATGCAGGGCAGTTTGCCATCATCTGGCCGCTTCCGTAGAATGCTTACCCCATAAATCAGGCCTGCGACCTGACCAGAAAAAGCCTTTGTGTGCACCACGCCCTCCATTGCCGGCGCCAGCGCGCCGTGCCTGTGGGCTCCAAGGCTTTATTCGAGGAACGGTCAATGCGGGTCAGAAATCTCTCCATCGGTGCCAGGGCCGGGTTCGCTTTCGCAATCCTGGCGGTGCTTGTCTTGCTGCTGGGTGCGGTCGCCATTTTCGAAGCCGAGAAAATGGATTCCTCGACCAAGAAGATCACCGGCTACTGGCAGCCCGGCAGCCATGCCCTGGCCGAAGTCGGCCTGGCCCTGGGCCGCACGCGGGCCTTGACCCTGCGCTCGATCCTGCAGCGCGACCCACAGGAGCGCCAGCGCACCCTCGAGCTGATCAGCGAGCGCCAGGCAGAGATCAGCGGCAACCTCGAGTCCTACCAGCAAAGCATCGACAGCCCCCGCAACCGCGAGTTGTTCGAGGCATTCAAGACTTCCTACGACCAGTACTCCGGGCTGCAGCGCCAGCTCCTCGAGGCCGTGCGCGGCGACCGCACCGAAGAGGCTATCGACGTGCTCAACGGCCCTATCGTAGCCCACGCCGACGCCATGATGAACGATCTGGGCGAGCTGATCCGCTACAACTACGACGGCCTGCTGGAGTCGGGGCGGATCAGTGGCGAGGCCTATGACCGTGCCATCGTGATCATGGCCGCGACCCTGGTGGTGATCCTCCTGGCGATGATCGCCATCGCTGCGGTGCTGACCCGCAGCATTGTCCTGCCGCTGCATGAGGCCGTGGTGGTGGCCGACCGCGTCTCCCACGGCGACCTGACCCAGGAAATCAACGTCTATGGCAAGGACGAACCGGCCCTGTTGCTGGAGTCGATGCGCACCATGCAGGAACGGCTGCGTACCACCTTGCGTCAGATCGCCGAGTCCTCCGATCGCCTCGCCTCGGCGTCGGAAGAGCTGCATGCAGTAACCGACGACACCAGTCGCGGCCTGCTGCAACAGAGTGCCGAGATCGAGCAGGCGGCCACGGCGGTCAATGAAATGACCGCTGCCGTCGAGGAAGTCGCGAGCAACGCGGTGACCACCTCCGACGCCTCGCGTCGCGCCGACGACACCACCCAGCACGGCCGGGCGCAGGTCGACCAGGCGCTGGCCTCGATCCAGAGCCTGGTCAGCGACGTTGGCGACACTGCCCAGGAAGTCGAGGACCTGGCCAACCACGTCAACGATATCAGCCGGGTGCTCGATGTGATCGGCTCCATTGCCGACCAGACCAACCTGCTCGCCCTCAATGCCGCCATCGAAGCGGCCAGGGCCGGGGAGGCCGGGCGTGGTTTCGCCGTGGTGGCCGACGAAGTGCGCGCCCTGGCGCACCGCACCCAGCAGTCCACCGAAGAGATCGAGCAAATGATCGGCGGTGTACAGGCCGGCACCCACCGGGCGGTCAGCACCATGCACAGCAGCCAGAGCCAGGCCAGCCAGACCCTGGTGGTGGCGCAGGCAGCGGACGAGGCGCTGAAGGTCATCGCCGAAGCCATCGCCGCGATCAACGAGCGCAACCTGGTGATCGCCAGTGCCTCGGAAGAACAGGCGTCGGTGGCGCGCGAGGTGGATCGCAACCTGGTGAATATCCGCGACCTGTCGATGCAGACCTCGGCCGGGGCCAACCAGACCAATGCGGCGAGCCAGGAGCTGTCGCGCCTGGCGGTGGAACTGAATGTGATGATTTCCAAATTCAAGGTGTGACATTTCGCTGAAGCGACTCGGAACCTGTGGCAACTGGCAAGCCAGTTTCCACAGGTTCCGAGCCAGCCGCAGATTTTATGTTCGACACTGACCTTGTGGGAGCTGGCTTGCCAGCGATTGGCCCGCCCAGACAGCATCGTCGCCTATGCCGGCCTCATCGCCGGCAACGCCGGCTCCCACAAGGTCCGGTGAAAAAGTTCCCATCGCGCGACGTGCGGCATTTCCCTTTGGATCTGGCGAAGACCCCTATCCCAGAGCCTCCGCCGAGCGCAAAACATCCTTTCGATATATATCCAAAAGCCTGTTGTCGGCGCTTCGGCTCGCCACTAGCCTCAACCTGCTATCGCTCATATATCCGTCACCCAAGGCGCATCCGGGAGGGACCCTCGCGCTTATTACAAGAGGTGCACCATGCCGTTAAGTGCCGATGTGTTGCATGTCCTGGCACGAGAAGTCTCTCCCAATCTGCGCTTCGGCATGCTGCACGGCCTGGTCGTGCAGTTGGGGTTCGATTTCTTCGGATTCACCTGCTGGACCAGCTTCGACCCGCGCCCGATGTTCTGGAGCACGTGGCCGGCGGGGTGGATCCAGAAGTACAAGGCGAGGAAGTTTCTGGAGGTCGATCCCCGGATAGAGCATTGCCGACGCTCCATCCTGCCGATCAGCTGGAGCGAGGATCTGTTCCGTTCCGCCCCGGGGCTGTGGGATGAAGCGCAGGCTTTCGGGCTGTGCCATGGCTGGTCACAGGGTTCGCATTCGGAAGGGGTGTTCAGCGTTCTCGACGTCGCCCGGGAAAAAGGGCCGATTTCCGACCAGGAATGGTATGAGAAGGCCGGCCAGGTCCTGCTGTTGTGCAACCTGATCCATATGCAGCAGGTTGACGAGCTCAAGCGCAGGATCGAGGCGCTCAACCTCAGCACCCGCGAGATCGAAGTGTTGCGCTGGTCGGCCATCGGCAAGACGGCGGAGGAAGTGGCCGGGATCCTTAACCTGTCGGAATCGACGGTCAACTTCCATGCGCGCAACAGCATCGTCAAGCTGGGGGTGCAGAACAAGGTGGCCGCCATTGCCAGGGCGGCGCAACTTGGCCTGTTCATCACCCGGGAAGACAGGCGGGTGGCCGATGAGCCGACACCGTTCCAGCGGCGCTCCAGTGACTGGGCGCTGGCCAGCAGCGCTTGAGCAACGCGTTGAAATTGCACCGTTATGATGATCAGGAAGGCGAAACCGCTCGCATTTGGGGCAATTCGCGCTCGTCCGGGTGAGCGTTTCAACGGGTTGCGATCAGCGGAGATGGCACAAAGCCAGTTTTACCAGTGAATTCGTTAGCTAGCTTTGCTCTTGGCCTGGTAGTTGCCTCACAAAATCCATTGGAATGTCGCCATTGGAGAGGTGTATGTCGCTATCAAGCAACTCCATGCTGTTATCCGCCGAAGAACGTCGTTGGTTACCCTGGTTCGGCAAGACCGGCAAGCTCGCCATGGGCTGGGCCTGTCGGGTCAACCGTGGGGCTTATCCGGTGATTGAGCAGACCTTCGAAGCCATCGCCGAAACCCGAGTCAAGCTGCTCAATGGCTGGGCCCTGGAGCAGTGGGAACACCTTGCCGAGCTGGCTCAAGGGCTGGGCGAGCCCGGAGCCATCGACGCCCAGGCCCTGCAGGACAAACTGCAACAGGCCGAGGACTTTTCCGAACTTTTTGTCGTCGACAGCACGGGCAATCTGCTGGCCTCGACCTGGAACGGCGCGCAATCCCGTTCCCTGAACCCGGCAGCGCTGGCCGAAGGGTTGAAGGCACCGTTTCTCCACGGCCCCTACAGCGATCCACTGACCCTGGCCATCGGCCCGTCCTCGTCGCGTTTCCACGACGAGGTGACGCTGATGTTCTACCAGCCCCTGAAAGTCGACGGGAAAATCCTCGGCTGCCTGTGCGGCAGGGTGCCCAACGACGTGCTCGGTGATCTCATCCAGCGCGAGGCCGGGCATATCTTCGCCGAGTCCGGGGACAACTACCTGTTCATGGTCCAGTCGCGCTTCGACCGCAACCTGCAGCCGGGTGTGGCGTTGTCGCGTTCGCGCTTCGAGGACGGCACCTTCAGCCATGGCGAGAACCTCAAGAGCGGCGTGCACACGCCCTGGAAGACCGTGCGGGTGCAGCGCCACACCGAACTCGAACTGCGCTTTACCGACCCCGCCACCGAGCAGCTTCATCCTGGGGTCCGGGAAACCATCCGCAATGGCTCGAACCTGTTCGTCACCTACCCGGGCTACTCCGACTACCGGCACATTCCAGTGGTGGGCAAGGGCGTGACCTTCCAGTTGCCGGGCTCGCCGGACCGCTGGGGCATGATGTGCGAGGCCGACCTGGAAGAGGTCTACCGCCGCCGTTCCCTCAGCTACGGCCTGATGAAACCCTACTTGGCCACCATGCTCGGCCTGTTCGCCTGCAACTATGGTGTGCAGCACTATAGCGGGCTGTCCCAGCATCTGATCGACCTCTGCGAGGCCGCCAGCCTGATGATCGCCGCGCTGGTGTTCAGCACCCTGGGGCCCAAGCGCCTGGCCGCCCGCCTGACGGAAATGACCGGGGTCATCCGCGCCATCGCCGAAGGCGAGGGCAACCTGCGCCAGCGACTCGACCCCACGCGCATGGCCAACGACGAAACCGGCGACATGGGCCGCTGGATCAACAGCTTCATCGACCACCTCGACTCGGTGGTCGGCCAGGTGGTCAAGGCCAGCCACAGCGTCGGCACCACCAACCAGATGATGATCGGCCGCAGCCGCAAGGCCAGCAGCACGTCCATGGAGGTGGCCGACGCGGTGCATCGCATGATGGTGATCGTCGAGGAGCAACTGGGTGAAATCCAGCAGGCCTCCGCCGGTGCCGAGCAGATGAAGCAGGCCATGGACGAAGTGGTCGAGCGTGCCCGCGAGCAGTTCCTCACCGTGCGCCAGGGCACCCAGTCGATCCGCGACGTGGTCGAGCGCTCGGCGGCCAGCGTGCAACTGCTCGACAGTCGCATGGCCGAGATCGGCAAGATCAGCGGGCTGATCAGCGACATCACCAACCAGACCAACCTGCTGGCGCTCAACGCTGCCATCGAAGCGGCCAGGGCAGGGGAGCACGGACGCGGATTCGCCGTGGTCGCGGATGAAGTCCGCAGCCTGGCGGCACGTACCTCCAGCGCAGCCGAAGAGATCCGCCTCACGGTCGAAAGCCTGCAAGGCGAAACGCGCAAGGCGGTCGGTTTCATGGAGGATGGCGTGCACAACGTCGACCAAAGCCTCGGCCTCGCCGAACAGGCCTCGTCGGAAAACGTGCAACTGCACCAGGCGGTGGAAAACATGTTCCAGATCATCCAGCAGCTCAACCAACGCAGCCTCGACTATGGGCGGACCATCAAGGAAGTGGACCAGTCCTCCCTGGAGATGCACCAGACCGTCAACGTCCTGCATGCCAGTGCCGAAACGGTGCGCCTCAATGCCAACAAGCTGCAGAAGCTGGTGGGCCTGTTCGAAGTCTCCAGGAGCGGTGGCCAGCGCGAAGCGGCTTGACCGCCGGCGCGGAGCAGGGCGCCGAGCCGACGCGAAGCGCCCCTGTCCCCGGCCAGAAAGTTTTTTTAAATCAGGGGGTTGCCAGCATCCGGGAATGTGGACATAATGGCGTCCATCGAAAGCGACGAGAAATAAAAAATCTCAGCGTTTTCAACGAGTTAGGGAGATCGATAGATTTCCGAAGCTCATGAGGCCGAGTAGCAAAGTGGTTATGCTCCGGATTGCAAATCCGTCTACGCCGGTTCGATTCCGACCTCGGCCTCCACTATTCGAAGCCCCGCAGATTAACGTCTGCGGGGCTTTTTAGTTTGCGCGAAATGATACCGGAGTTCCGAAACTTTGAGGGTAAAGTTCCGAAACTCTGTCATTTCGACGGCTTCGCGATGGACGGAAAAGGGGACGACGGAAAAGGGGACAGATTTATTTTCCAGGCCGGACGTCTGAGCCGAGTGAAAAATAAATCCGTCCCTTTTTTCTTCAAAAAATAAATCCGTCCCTTTTTTCTTCACTCGAGCTACTGAATAACCCTCACCCCTCCGGCGCCACAACTCCGCAAACAAACTCATCCGTTCCTAGCCGATGAGACCCGAACTCCACAACATAACCAGCACCCCGTCGCTGCGCCTCCGCCCTTGCGGTCCCCTGGTCGGCATACACATCGACGAAATGCCACGGATGCCGATCCCGCAACACGCCCCAACCAAGTACCCAACCGGGATTGTCAGGGTCCGCCGGAAGGTTTTTCGCCAGACTGCGAATAGTCATGCTGCGCTCCTTGACCAGGACAGACCCTGACACTAGCACCACGACGCCGAAAGCGCAGGCTCAGACGTGACTCAGCGAAAGGTCACTGATGACGCAAATCGACCCATCGTCAGCCGGCGTGGCATCCGTGTAGTCGATCTGGTTGTAAACGCCGCCATGAAATTCGAACAGGCGCACATTCCAGCTGCTGTCGAGCCGCAGATCCCCCGATGAACCAGAAGCCGTTCCCGCGACCACGCTGACATTGACCACGCCCTGCGCCGTCACGTGGATACTGACCTTGAACCTGGTTCCCAGCGGCACCCCCTTGAGGATCGTCGAGTTGACCGGATCCGCCTGGTCATAGGATTGCCGGAACCCCAGGGTGATATTGCCCTTGTTCCAGAACACCTTCACCGGCGGGCCGTCATCGCCCCGTACGTGCATCTGCGCAATCACCACCTTTTGCGCGGAATTGACCTTGGTCAGGGTCATTTCCTGCCTGTTCCAATGATCCCGGGCACTGGCCAGGGTCCAGTTGGTCGATTCGGTCCATTCGCAACGGGTCCTGCGCGTACTTTTGCTGGACGCACCCTTGGTCGGCGCGGAGAACTGGATCGAGCCGTCGCCGAGTACCTTGACCACGCTGGGGAACTGGGCGATCGCCGTTGCGCCGTTGACTTCCAGCGCGACGGGGTTGGTCGAGGAGACGGGCAGCGGTGTGGTGATTGTCAGATTGCTGATATTTACGGTCATGGGAACTCCTGACGATAAATTTCATTGGCCTGGCAGATTGCCTTCCAATCCTGAGGGAGACTTGCGCTTCCTTCCCTTCATTCGGCGGGTGGGTGCAGGGATGGTTCAGCCGGATGTATCGACGGCCCGGCAAGCGCGGCGCAGAGGCATTCTGTAGAATCGCCCGCTTGCACCAGACGACACCGAGGAGCCGCCGTGAGAGGCCTGGAAAAATTCGTATCGCTGCGCTTTGTCGCGCTGCTGGCATTCATCGCCCTTGGCGCCGCGCTGCATAACGCCGGGAAGGTCGGTTTCTGGGGGATGCTGGCGATCATGATGGTGCCCAATGTGTTTTTCGCACTGCTGCGGTCACGCAGGCCGGACGAAGGACGGCAATGATGCCCTGGTGCATAAAAAAGCCCCGCAAGGCCAAAAGCCTGCGGGGCAAAAAGGCTGGTGCGAACCAACCAAAGGAGCCTTGCCAAATCAGATCAGCGCGATGCAACCGCCTCGCTCTGCCAGCCACCACCCAAGGCCTTGTAGATCGCGACGATGCCGCGATACAGCTCGACCTCGCCCAGGGCCTGGGCATCTTCTGCCGCCAGGCGCTCGCGTTCGGCGTCCAGCAGTACCAGGTAATCCACCGTGCCTTCGCGATAGCGGATCGACGCCAGGTCGGCCGCCTTGCGGCTGGCTTCGCTCTGCTTCAATAACGAGACGAGGCGTTGCTGACGCTTGCCGTAGTCGCTGAAGGCGTTTTCCGATTCCTCCAGGGCCAGCAATACCTGCTGCTCGTAGGTCGCCAGGGCGCCTTCGGCTTCGGCATTGGCGCCGCGCAAACGGGCGCGCACGCTGCCCAGGTCGAAGGCCGGCCAGGTGATGCTCGGGCCCAGGGCCCAGGCCGAGGCTGCCGACGAACCCAGTTGCGAACCGCGCGCGGCGGTAAAGCCAAGGAAGCCGCTGAGGCTCACACGCGGGAACAGATCAGCAGTAGCCACGCCCACATTGGCCGTGGCCGCCGCCAGTTGCCGCTCGGCCCGGCGAATGTCCGGACGGCGTTGCAGCAGTTCGCCCGGGTCGCCGATCGGCAGCGCCTTGGCGATGGCCGGCAACTGCTTGGGCGACAGGTCGACACTCAGGGCATCCGGTCGCTGGCCGAGCAGGGTGGCGATGCGGTTGCGTGCGCGCACCTGTTCTGCTTGCAGTTGCGGCACGCTGGCCTCCACTGCCGCCAGGCGCGCATCGGCGCGCACCACATCCAGCTCGTTGCCGACCCCGGCTTCGCGCAGGGTTTCGGTGATACCGCGCGAATCCTGCTGGGTCTTCAGGTTGGCCAGGGCGATCTTCTCGCGTTCCTGGGCGCCGCGCAGTTGCCCGTAGGCATCCACCAGTTCGGCGATCAGGCTCACCTGCAACTGCTGCAGGTCGGCCTGGGCCGCCGCTTCCTGGGCTTCGCTGGCTTCCAGGCGGCGCTGGATGCGACCGAACAGGTCCAGTTCCCAGGCCATGTCCAGGCCCAGGTCATAACGTTCGCTGTTGACCCGATCGGTGGTCTGGCCAGGGATCTGGCCTTTGCCGAGGTCGCTGCTGGCGCGGCTGGTCACGGTCGGCAAGGCGTCGTTGTCTACGTCCTCGCGGATCGCACGGGCCGCCTTGAGGCGGGCGAACGCCACCCGCAGGTCACGGTTGCCGTTGAGCGACTGGCTTACCAACTGGTCCAGCACCGGGTCTTCGAACTGGTGCCACCAGGCGCTCTCGAAGCGGCTGCGGTCCAGGCCGGCCTGGCCGTCGCTGGCGGCCAGCTGGGCGGCAGCGGTGTCCGGTGCCTTGTAGTCCGGGCCCACGGCGCACGCGCTCAGGGCCAGCACCAACAGGCTCGGCAGCCACAGTTTGCTATTCATCTCTACACGGCTCATGCGTGGCTCCCTTGCGCGGTCAGGCGGGCCGCTTGGCGTGCCTGCTTGCGCTCGACATAACGGCGGATCAGAACGAAGAACACCGGGGTCAGCAGCAAGCCGAAGATGGTCACTCCGATCATCCCGGAGAACACCGCCACGCCCATGGCATGACGCATTTCCGCACCGGCGCCGGAGGAGAACACCAGCGGCACCACACCCATGATGAAGGCGAACGAGGTCATCAGGATCGGCCGCAGGCGCAGGCGGCAGGCTTCCAGTACCGCGGCCAGCGGATCGAGCCCTTCGGCCTGCTTGTCCTTGGCGAACTCGACGATCAGGATCGCGTTCTTGCACGCCAGCCCCACCAGGACGATCAAGCCGATCTGGGTGAAGATGTTGTTGTCGCTACCGGACAGGATCACCCCGGTAATCGCCGAGAGCAGGGTCATCGGTACGATCAGGATCACCGCCAGCGGCAGGCTCCAGCTTTCGTACTGGGCGGCCAGCACCAGGAAGGCCAGCAGCACGCAGAGCGGGAAGACGAACAGCGCGGTGTTACCGGCAAGGATCTGCTGGTAGGTCAGCTCGGTCCATTCGAAGGTCATGCCGTTGGGCAATTCTTCCTTGAGCAGTTTTTCCATGGCTTTTTCCGCCTGGCCGGAGCTGTAGCCCGGCGCCGCGGCGCCGTTGATCTCGGCGGTGATGAAGCCGTTGTAGTGCATGACCCGGTCGGGGCCGGAGGTGTCGCTGACCTTGATGAAGGTCGCCAGCGGGATCATCTCGCCCTGGTTGTTGCGCACCTTCAACTGGCCGATCTGCTCGGCGTCGAGGCGGAACTGCTGCTCGGCCTGGACGTTGACCTGGTAGGTGCGGCCGAAACGGTTGAAGTCGTTGGCGTACAGCGAGCCCAGGTAGATCTGCAGGGTGTCGAAGATATCGTTGATGGCCACGCCGTGGGTCTTGGCTTTCTCGCGGTCGATGGCGGCATCGACCTGGGGCACGTTCACCTGATAGCTGGTGAACAGGCCGGCCAGTTCCGGCACGTTGTGGCTCTTGGCGATGATGTTCTGGGTTTCCTTGTACAGCGCTTCATAGCCCAGGTTGCCACGGTCCTCGATCTGCAGGCGGAAACCGCCGATGGTGCCCAGCCCCTGTACCGGCGGTGGCGGGAAGATCGCGATATAGGCGTCCTGGATGTCGGCGAACTGCGCGTTCAGCGCGGCGGCGATGGCACCGGCCGACTGGCTCGGGTCCTTGCGCTCGTCGAAGGGCTTGAGCGGAGTGAACACGATGCCGCTGTTCGGGCTGTTGGTGAAACCGTTGATCGACAGGCCCGGGAAGGCCACCGAGTCGGCCACGCCAGGTTGTTTCAGGGCGATTTCGCTCATCTTCTTGATTACCGCTTCGGTGCGGTCGAGGCTCGCCGCGTCCGGCAACTGGGCGAAGGCCACCAGGTACTGCTTGTCCTGGGCCGGAACGAAACCGGTCGGGGTGGACGAGAAGCCCAGGTAGGTCAGGCCCATCAGCCCGGCATAGACGAACAGCGCCACGCCACTGCGGCGGATGACCCGGCCGACGGTGCCCACGTAGCTATGGCTGGCACGCTCGAAGAAGCGGTTGAACGGACGGAACAGCCAGCCGCCGAGCAAGCGCTCCAGCAGCCGCGAGAAACGGTCCTTCGGCTCGTGGTGCCCTTTCAGCAGCACGGCGGCCAGGGCCGGCGACAGGGTCAGCGAGTTGAAGGCCGAGATTACCGTGGAGATGGCGATGGTCAGGGCGAACTGCTTGTAGAACTGCCCGGTAAGGCCGGAGATGAACGCCGCCGGGACGAACACGGCGCACAGCACCAGGGCGGTGGCGATGATCGGGCCGGTCACTTCGCCCATGGCCTTCTTGGTTGCTTCCAGGGGCGGCAGGCCGAGTTCGATGTTGCGCTCGACGTTCTCCACCACGACGATGGCGTCGTCCACCACGATACCGATGGCCAGTACCAGGCCGAACAGCGACAGGGCGTTGAGCGAGAAACCGAACAGGTGCATCACCGCGAAGGTACCGATCAGCGATACCGGAACCGCCACCAGCGGGATGATCGAGGCGCGCCAGGTCTGCAGGAACAGGATCACCACCAGGACCACGAGGATCAGCGCTTCGAACAGCGTATGCACCACGGCCTCGATCGAGCCGCGAACGAACACGGTCGGGTCGTAGACGATGCTGTAGTCCATGCCTTCGGGGAAGCTCTGCTTGAGCTCGGCCATCTTCGCCCGCACTTCGTCGGAGATCTCGATGGCATTGGAGCCCGGGCGCTGGAAGATCGGGATGGCCACCGCCGGCTGGTTGTTCAGCAGCGAACGCAGGGCGTACTGGCTGGAGCCCAGCTCGACCCGGGCGATGTCTTTGAGGCGGGTGATCTCGCCGTCGGCGCCGGAGCGAATGATGATGTTCTCGAACTCGTCCTCGCTGACCAGGCGGCCCTGGGTGTTGACCGAAAGCTGGAAGCTGGTGGCGTTCGGCGCGGGTGGCGCACCGAGCTGGCCGGCGGCGACCTGGCGGTTCTGCTCGCGGATGGCGCTGACCACATCGGCGGCGGTCAGGTTGCGCGAAGCGACCTTGTTCGGGTCGAGCCAGACCCGCAGGGAATAGTCGCCCATGCCGAACAACTGCACGTCGCCGACGCCGCCCAGGCGGGCCAGCTCGTCCTTGATATTGAGGATCGCGTAGTTCGACAGGTAGAGCATGTCGTAACGGTTATCCGGCGAGGTCAGGTGCACGACCATGGTCAGGTCGGGCGAGGCCTTGTCCACGGTGATGCCGATGCGCGTCACCTCTTCCGGCAGCTTCGGCTGGGTTCGCGTCACGCGGTTCTGTACCTGGACCTGGGCGTTGTCCAGGTCGGTACCCAGGGCGAAGGTGATGGTCAGGGTCAGCTTGCCGTCGGCAGTGGACTGCGAGGACATGTACAGCATGTTCTCGACACCGGTGATGGCCTGCTCCAGCGGCGCGGCGACGGTTTCACCGATCACCTTGGGGTTGGCGCCGGGGAAGTTGGCGCGGACCACGACGGTGGGCGGCACCACTTCCGGGTATTCGCTGATCGGCAACTGGAACAGCGAAATCGCGCCGGCGATCAGGATCAGCAGGGAAAGCACCGCGGCGAAGATCGGCCGGGTGATGAAGAAACGGGAGAAATTCATGGGTGTGGTCCCTTAACCGCGTGGAGTCGCGGCGCTGGCGAGCTTCGCCGTGGCCTTGCCGTTGTCGGCAGGCTGACGGTTGGCGGCTTCCAGGGCCTGGCGCTGTTGGGCGAGGGCGGCGAGGGTGGCTTCGCTCGCCATCGGCGTTTCTTCAGGGGTGACCGGCGAGCCCGGGCGTACCCGTTGCAGGCCCTTGACCACGATGCGGTCGTCCTTGGACAGGCCACTGCGCACGATGCGCAGGCCCTCGAGTTTCGGCCCCAGCTCGACGGCGCGGTAATCGGCCTTGTTGTCCTTGTCCATGACCAGCACGAACTTCTTGCCCAGGTCGGTGCCCACGGCTTCATCGTTGATCAGCACGGCCGAGTAGGTGGCGCTGCCCACCAGTTTCAGGCGCGCATACAGGCCCGGGGTGAACTGGCCGTCGCGGTTGTCGAAGACTGCACGACCGCGGATGGTGCCGGTCCTGGGGTTGACCTGGTTATCGACGAAGTTCATCTGGCCCAGGTGCGGGTTGCCGGCTTCGTTGGACAGGCCCAGGTACACCGGGGTGGTCTGGCCGCGCTGGCCTTCGCGTGCCAGCTGGGTGTACTTGAGGTACACGCGCTCGTCGGCATCGAAATAGGCGTAGACGCGGTCGGTGGAGACCACGCTGGTCAGCGGGGTGACGTCGGCGGTGACGATGTTGCCGGCGGTGAATTGTGCGCGGCTGACCCGGCCGCTGATCGGCGCGGTAACCCGGGTGAAACTCAGGTTCAGCTTGGCCAGGTCCAGTTGCGCCTGGATAGCCGCCACACCGGCGCGTGCTTCGGCAGCGGCGCTGGTGCGCGATTCGGCCAGTTCGGCGGAAATCGCATTGCTGTTGCGCAGGCGTTCACCGCGCTGGGCTTCGTTTTCCGAGCGGATGGCGGTGGCGCGGGCTTGTTGCAGTTGGGCTTCGAGGCGGCGGACCTCGGCCTGGAACGGGCGTGGGTCGATCTGGAACAGCAGGTCGCCTTTCTGCACCTGGGCGCCCTCGGTGAACGCCACCTGGTCGATCTGGCCGGAGACGCGCGGACGCACCTCGACGGTTTCCGGGGCCTCGAGACGGCCAGTGAACTCGTCCCATTCGTTGATCGGTTGCTCGATCACCTTGGCTACGCTGACCTTGGGCGCCCCTGGAGCCTGCACCGCTTCCGGGGTGCGACCGCAGGCACTCATCACCAGGAGGGCCAACGCAGCAAGGGGATAGCGCAAGGGTTTGAGTGACTGCTCCATGGAAAACTCCGCCAATGTATTGATAGTGGGCGGATTCTGCGTTTTGCCGCGGGTGGGGACGAATCGAATGAAGCGAAGGTGACTATCACGGGGAATGATGGAAGTCGGGGATTATCGCCTGGCGTTGATAGTTGGACGCTGGCAACCAGGTGCAAGCGACTGGCAGGGACAGGCAAGCGGGCAGGGGAGCGGACGCGGATACTGGCGGCGCACCACTGGAACAGGTCCCTTTGCGTGCGACGGCAATATCTTCATATCTGCGCTACGTTTGAACCGCCGGCAGGGCTGCCGGCGGTTTTTTTTGCTCGGGCTTTTGTGGTGTTCTCGAGGGCCTCATCGCCGGCAACCGTTGGCCCGCTTCCCCTGCGCCTGCTGCGCCACCAGAGATCGAATCCGCGGCAGCAAGTCCTGCCCGTACTCCACCGCGTCGCGCAACTGGTCGAAACCGCGGAACAGGAAGGTCGTTATTCCAAGGTTGTAGTACTCCAGCGCTGCCTCGGCGACCTGGTCCGGGGTGCCGACCAGCGAGGTCGAGTTGCCTGCGGCGCCGGTGAGGGCGGCAATCGCAGTCCACAGGCGCTTGTCGTGCACCACCTTCTGGCTCGCCAGTTCCACCAGGCGCGAGGAGCCGACGTTGTTCCTGCCTACGTTCAGTTCGCGACGCTTGCCGGCGCGCTGCTCGTGCAGCACCTTGGCGTCCGCGAGGATCCGCTCGGCCCGTGCCCAGGCTTCCTCCTCGGTAGCCCCGAGGATCGGCCGCAGCGACAGGCTGAAGCGAATGTGCTTTTCCCGCCCGTATTTGGCCGCTGCCCGGCGCACCTTGGCGATGCGCTCGCGCACCTGTTCCAGGGGCTCGCCCCACATCATATAGACGTCGGCATGTTTGGCCGCGACTTCCACCGCCGCGTCCGAGGCACCGGAGAAGTAGATCGGGATGTGCGGTTTCTGCAGCGGCTTGACCAGGGTCAGGTTTTCCTCGACCCGGTAATGCGCACCCTGGTGGCTGAACGGCTGGGTCGCGGTCCAGACCTGCTTGGCCACGTCCAGGTACTCTTCGGTGCGGGCGTAGCGGGCATCCTTATCGATGAAGTCGCCGTCGCGTTGCAGGTCGCCGCTGTCGGCGCCGGTGATCACGTTGATCGAGGCGCGACCGCGGCTGAGCTGGTCGAGGGTGGCGAACTGGCGCGCGGCGAAGGTCGGCGCCTGGAAGCCCGGACGGTGGGCTACCAGCAGGCCGAGTTTCTCGGTGTAGGCGGCCACGTGGCTGGCGATGATCAGCGAGTCGGCAGCACTGGTATTGACCGCCAGCAGGGCCTTGTCGAAACCGCCGTATTCCTGGGCCTGGGCAAAGGCCTTGATGAAATCGAGGTCGACGCCGGGGCCGCGCGGCGCCTGGGATTCGCTGCCTTCCTGGGGGCCGATCAGGCCGATGAATTCAAGACTCATGAAGCAAACTCCTTGTGTGTGGGGGCTCGGGCGGTTCAGGCGACCGCTTCCTGGGTGCGACGCAAGGTATTACGGTTGGCCGGCACGGCCAGGCCGAAGTTGTCGCGCAGGGTCTGGCCCTCGTAGTCGCGACGCAGCAGGCCGCGGGCTTGCAGTACCGGCACCACCAGTTCGGTGAAGCGCTGCAGGCCGTCCGGCAAAAGGGAATTGATGATGAAACCGTCCGCCGCTTCGTGTTCGAACCAGTCCTGCACGGCATTGGCGACTTCCTCGGCGGTGCCGACGAAGTCGCGCTTTGGCGCGGAGAACCGCAGCGCGACCTGGCGCAGGGTCAGGCCCTCTTCGCGGGCGACGCGCTTGAGCTGGTCGGACGAGCCCTTGTGGCTCTGGCTGCCGAGGTCGCCGAGATCGGGGAAGGGCGCATCGAGGTCATGGCCGCTGAAATCGTAGTCGTTGAAGGGCCGGCCGAGGGCGACCAGGGCGTCATCGATGCTGACCAGGTCCACCGCCTGCTGATAGCGGCGCTCGGCGTCCTCGGCATCGACACCGACGATGGGGCGGATGCCCGGGAGGATGAACAGCTCTTCGGCATTGCGCCCGAAGTTGCGGGCGCGTTGCTTGAGGTCCTGGTAGTAGGCGCGGGCTTCGCTGAAACCCTCGGGGCTGACGAAGATCGCATCGGCCTGGCGCGCGGCGAAGTTGCGCCCGTCCTCGGAGGTTCCGGCCTGGAAGATCAGCGGCTGGCCCTGGCGCGAACGGGCGATGTTCAGCGGGCCCTTGACCTTGAAGAACTCGCCCTGGTGGTTCAGTGCGTGGAGTTTTTCCGGATCGAAGAACTCACCGCTTTGCTTGTCGCGGGTGAAGGCATCGTCTTCCCAGGAATCCCACAGGCCCTGGACCACCTGCACATGTTCCTTGGCGATGCGGTAGCGCTCGGCATGGGGCGGGTGCTCGGCCTTGCCGAAGTTGTCGGCGGTGCCGGACAGCCAGGAGGTGACCACGTTCCAGCCGGCGCGGCCGCCGCTGATATGGTCCAGGGAGGCCAGTTGCCGGGCAACCTGGAAGGGCTCGGTGTAGCTGACGGTAATGGTCGCCACCAGGCCGATATGCTCGGTCACGGCGGCCAGGGCCGAAAGCACGGTCAGCGGTTCGAAGCGGTTGAGGTAGTGGGGGCTGGACTTGGCGTGGATATGCAGGCTGTCGGCGATGAAGGCGAAGTCGAACCTGGCTGCTTCGGCCAGTTGCGCCTGCTGCTTGTAGTAGCCGAAGTTGACGCTGGCATCGGCCAGCGCATCGGGATGGCGCCATTCGCCCCAACCGTGGCCGACACCGTGGATCATTGCGCCGAGTTTGATCTGTCGCTTGCTCATGCTTGGCTCCTTGAGGAGAGGGGGAGTTCGTAATGGCCTCCGCCTGGCATGGGGTCGGACTGTGGGATAGACCTTAAGCTGTTGCGGGCTGTGCTGTGAAAGCACATTTTCTTCTATGCTAATTATGTAAGTTGTGCATTTTAGGATTGGTTTATATCAGTGAATTGAATCTTGATCTCGGCAGGAGGCTCAAGCGGTTCGCGGACTCTGTGGGAGCGGGGGGGGCCCCCGGGGGGGGGGGGGGGGGTCCCCCCCCCCCCC
>NZ_JBMAWR010000028.1:0-78976 GCF_048586865.1 Pseudomonas bharatica
ACCCGCCGCCCGGGCCCCCCCCCCCCCCCACCCGACCCCCCCCCCCCCCCCCCCCCCCCCCCCCCCCCCCCCCCCCCACAGGGGCTGCGCTGGCCTACTCACTGATCATCGAAATACCGCTCATGCCAATCCACCAACGGCTGTGGTGAGTTGAGCTTCTGCCCGTAGATCACCGCATAAGACAGCACGTTCTGTACGTACTGGCGGGTTTCATCGAAGGGAATCGATTCGACCCATACGTCGAAACTCAGGTGATCCGCGCCGCGCAGCCATTGCCGTACCCGGCCAGGCCCGGCGTTGTACGCCGCCGAAGCCAGCACCCGGTTGCCGTTGAACTGCCCGTGGACCTGGCTCAGGTAGGCCGCGCCCAGCTGGATATTCTTGTCCGGATCCAGCACCTGGCTGGGCGAAGCCAGCGGAATGCTGAACTTGCGCGCGGTCTCCTTGGCCGTCGCCGGCATCAATTGCATCAGCCCGCTGGCGCCGACGCTGGAGCGGGCGTCATCCATGAAGGCACTTTCCTGGCGGGTAATCGCGAATACCCAGCTCGAATGCAGGCCGCGAACCTTGGCCTCGCGTACCAGGGTGTCGCGGTGGGCCATCGGGAAGCGGATATCCAGGTCATCCCAGTATTGCGCCTGGCTGATGGTGCGGATGGCCGGGAAGTACCAGCGCAGGTCGTAGGCGATACGCGCCTGGGCGACCATCTCGTCGCGATTGAAGTGGCGGCTGACGTGGTACCACTCGCGGCGGCCGTTGACGATCTCGCCGCGTGCGTGGAACTCAAGGGCGCGCCGGATGCCCGGGGTGTTGCGCACCTTGTTCATCAATTGCTGGCTGATCACCAGCGGTTTGTTGTTCAGCTGATAGGGCGTTTGCGCACGGTCGGCAGCGAGGAACCCATAGAAATCACGTTCACGCGCAACGGTCTTGTACAGCAGCGGAATCTGCGGATTCTGCGGCTGCGCCAGTTCCAGGCTGCGCGCCTGCCAATAGCGCCAGCGGTTGCTGCTGGCAAGGTCCTGGGGCAGGCGCTTGCTCAGTTCATAGGCCTCTTCCCAGCGACCCAGGCGCAGCAGCAGGCGCATGCGCCATTCGCTGACGGTGTTGTCGCGCAGTTGCGGGTCGTAGCGGGTCATCAGGTCCAGCGCCCGCGGGTCGTAGCGACGGGCCAGGGTCAGGCCGATCTCGCGGGCGATGGCAACTTTCTCTTCTGCCGAGAAGTGCATGCGGTTGGCGTAGTCGTCGAGCAGCGCCATGGCCCGGTCCGGATCCTGGCGGGCCAGGCGACGCAGGCCGAGGCTGACCACGTCGGACATGGCTTCGTTGGCCGGGGTGAAGCGCGACGGCTGGTTGAGCAGTTCCGGCTTCTGTGCGACATCGATCAGCAGTCGACCTTCGTTGCCAAGGGTCGGCAGGGTTTTCACCAGGTTGTTGGCCAGCGCGTAGTTGCGAGCCTGTGCGGCCAGCTTGGTGCGCAGCCAGCGTTTCTGTTCGGTGAGCTGGCCTTCCGCAGCCCAGCGTTCGAACAGCGCGTCGCAGGCGGCCGGCTGCGACTTGCCCACGGCCCAGAGTTTGTCGGCGGTGGCATAGCCTTCGGCGCGCAGGCCGTGGGCCAGTTGGTACTGGCCATTGAGGCAGTCCAGTTCGGTGAAATTCAGTTTCGGGTCGTAGTACTTGACGAAGGGCTGCCAGTCGCCGCGCTCGGCCAGCCAGCGCAGCCAGCGCAATTTCATCCAGTTGGCCTGGGGCAGGTCGCCGTTTTTCGCCAGGAACGCTTCGATCTCGGCGTTGCTTGCGGTTTTCAGGCGGGCCGTCAGCTCGTCATAGGCGAGGTAGGGTTCCAGCGGATAGTCCTGCAACGCAGCGGCGTAGCGCTGGTACGGGCCTTTGTCGCCCTTGGCCAGGGCGCGCTTGGCTTCGTCGTACATCTGGCGTTGTTGGGCAAGATCGGCGGCTTGCGCGATGCCGGCCACCGAGGCGGAAAGAAGCAGGCAGGAAACGAGGTTGAGCAGGCGGCGCATGAGACTTCCAGGCAGTTGACCAAAACGAGTGGCGGCGTCGCCAGCACTGTGGGTTCACAGGCCTTAGCTTAGCTGTTTGCCAGCCGTCGATGAAAGCATTGTGCTTGCATCCGGACGTAATGGCGCGCCGCCCGGCGGATACCGGTGCAGGCTGTGTCGGACGGTCAAGTCGGGTAGAATGCGCGCCCGCTTTATGGAGAAGAACATGACCCTGCTCAAATTCAGCGATGTGTCCCTCGCTTTTGGCACCATGCCCTTGCTGGACAAGGTGTCCTGGCAGATCGCCCGTGGTGAGCGGGTCTGCATCATCGGCCGCAACGGCACCGGCAAGTCGAGCATGCTGCGTCTGGTCAAGGACGAGCAGAAGCCCGACGACGGTGAAATCTGGCGCGCCCCCGGCCTGAAGATCGGCGAATTGCCCCAGGAATTGCCGGTGGCCGACGACCGCACCGTGTTCGACGTGGTCGCCGAGGGCCTGCAAGGTGTCGGCGCACTGCTTGCCGAATACCATCATCTGAGCCAGAACATCCACAGCGATGCCGACCTGGAAAAGCTCATGCATGTCCAGCAGGACCTCGAGGCCCGTGATGGCTGGCGCCTGCAACAGCTGGTGGACAGCACCCTGAGCCGCCTGCAGTTGCCGGCCGACAAGACCCTTGCCGAGCTCTCCGGTGGCTGGCGCCGTCGTGTGCTGCTGGCCCAGGCCCTGGTCTCGGAGCCGGACCTGCTGCTGCTCGACGAACCGACCAACCACCTGGATATCGGTGCCATCGCCTGGCTGGAAGACGCCTTGAGCAGCTTCCCCGGCGCCGTGCTGTTCATCACCCACGACCGTTCCTTCCTGCAGAACCTGGCCACCCGTATCCTCGAACTGGACCGCGGCGGCCTGATCGACTGGAACGGCGACTACGCCAGCTTCCTGGTGCACAAGGAAGCGGCGCTGGCCGCCGAGGAAACCGCCAACGCGCTGTTCGACAAGCGCCTGGCCCAGGAGGAAGTGTGGATTCGCCAGGGCATCAAGGCCCGGCGTACCCGTAACGAAGGCCGTGTGCGCGCACTGAAGGCCCTGCGCGTGGAGCGCAGCGAGCGTCGCGAGCGCCAGGGCAAGGCGAACATTCAGATCGAATCTGCGGAAAAGTCCGGCAAGCAGGTGATGGTGCTGGAGAACGTCAGCTTCGCCCACCCGGGTGGCCCGACCCTGGTCAAGGATTTCTCCATGGTCCTGCAGCGCGAGGACCGTATCGGCCTGCTCGGCGCCAACGGTACCGGCAAGACCACCCTGCTCAAGCTGATGCTGGGCGATCTGCAGCCGACCAGCGGCAAGGTCGAGGCGGGCACCCGTATCGAGGTCGCGTACTTCGACCAGCTGCGCAACCAGCTGGAACTGGAAAAGACCGTGATCGACAACCTGGCCGAAGGCCGGGACTTCATCGAGATCGATGGCCAGAGCCGCCATGTGCTCAGCTACCTGGGCGACTTCCTGTTCAGCCCGCAGCGTGCGCGCACCCCGGTCAAGGCATTGTCCGGAGGCGAGCGCGCGCGGTTGCTGCTGGCCAAGCTGTTCAGCAAGCCGGCCAACCTGCTGGTCCTCGACGAACCGACCAACGACCTCGACGTGGAAACCCTCGAACTGCTGGAAGAAGTGCTGTCCGGCTACAAGGGCACTGTGCTGATGGTCAGCCATGACCGGGCCTTCCTCGACAACGTGGTGACCAGCACGCTGGTCTTCGAAGGCGAGGGGCGGGTGCGTGAGTACGTCGGTGGTTACCAGGACTGGATCCGTCAGGGCGGCTCGCCACGTCTGCTGGGGGTGAGCGAAAGCAAGTCGGGCAAATCCGAGCTGAACAGCGCAGTGGTTGCGGCGCCGGTGGCCGAGGCTGCGCCGGTCGCTGCCGCTGCGGCGCCGGAAGCGAAGAAGAAACTCAGCTACAAGCTGCAACGCGAGCTGGAGGCCCTGCCCGGGCAGATCGACGAACTGGAAGAGAAGATCGCTGCGGTGCAGCAGGAAATCTCCGACCCGGGCTTCTACCAGAAGCCGATCGACCACACCGCCAAGGTGCTGGCCAGCCTGGAGAGCATGCAGGCGGAGCTGGATGTGTTGGTGGAGCGTTGGGCAGAGCTGGATAGCTAATAAAGGAATGGGGCCGCAAAGCGGCCCCAAACCTGTCAGTCGGCTTTCTTCTGCAAGCGAACCGCCAGTACATCGCACGGCGCACCATGCAGCACGTCGTTGGCAGTCGAGCCGAGCAGCAAGGCCAGGCCGTGGCGGCCATGGCTGCCGACCACGATCAGGTCGCAACGCTGGTCCTTGGCCAGTTGGTGGATTTCCTGGCGGGGTTGGCCATAGGTCAGGTGCGAGTCGCCGCGATTGATCTCCGGATACTTGTTGAACAGGCGATCCATGCGCTCCTTGGCCTGGTCGAACTGCTGCTGTTGCAGTTGCGACAGGTCCATCGGCACGTCGCCGCCAAAGGCCATGGCCATCGGCTCGACGATATGCACCAGCGACACCTTGGCATTGCTCGGGCCGGCCAGCTCGCGGGCGCGCTTGATGACCGGATCGCATTCTTCGGTCAGGTCGACGGCAACCAGAATGTGTTCGTAGGGCATGAGAGGTACTCCTGACAATCGTAATAAAGAAAGTATGGCCCGTTTCAGGCTGATCGCATCCAGCTGCGGCTAACCCGCTCATCGGTAACGTGTTGATAGGAATAACAGATATGACGGTCTGGGTAGTTGTGTCAATCCTCGCGCTGATTCTCAGCCCCCTGGCCTGGCTGCTGCCGTCCCGGCGCATGAGCGGGCGCATGGCGTTGCGCCTGGAGGCGCGGCGCATGGGCATGAACATGCAACTGGCGCCACAGACCTGGCCGCACTGGCTGCCGCACGAGCCGCCGGCGACCTGCGCGCAATACCACCGGGCGCGGCGCAAGGGCAGTGCGGATACCTGGAGCTACTGGCAGACCGAGCCGGGTGTCTGGCTTGACCAGTGGCGTGAGCCCTGCGTTGACGAGCGCGTGCTGGAGCAGCTCAAGCGCTTGCCGGCCAGTGTCTACAAAGCCGAGGCTGGCACGCAGATGATCGCCCTGTGCTGGGGCGAGCGCGAGGACGCTGCTGTATTGCAGGATGTTGCTCAGGTGCTGCAAAACCTGGCATGAAAAAAGCCCGCCCGGGCATCCGGGCGGGCTGCGTTACGCTGCTGAAAAAAAGGCCAGGCAGGCCGGGAGGTATTTCAGTAGTTCGCAGTGTAGTGGGCAATTCATCTTCGCGCGCGGCAAATTCCCTTCTTTTTTCTCCTCTACTCCTGTTTACCCCGCTGGATCGATTTCCGGCCACGGGCGTCTATCGCTTACGTGAATGATCGCCGATCACCGTCATGCGCTGTTGCTCAAAAGCCGTACAGAACTGACTGCAAGGTCGCTTTTTGCCAGTGCTTTTGGGGGTTTGACAAAGATCATCTTTTCGTTGAATGTGTGCACACCCCAATCAAACGGGCGTATGAATTGAGCGTTTGTATTGTAAGAAAGCTCGTACAGAATCCCGACTATCACGCTGCCGGTCAGGTCTGAAACAGAACAAAAGCGGTCAGCGTGTACAGTTCAGCTTCCATATCGTGGAGATCAGTTGATGATTTACGAAGGTAAAGCCATCACGGTTAAGGCTCTTGAAAGCGGCATCGTCGAACTGAAGTTCGACCTCAAGGGTGAGTCCGTCAACAAATTCAACCGTCTTACCCTGAACGAACTGCGTCAGGCGGTGGATACCATCAAGGCCGACGCTTCGATCAAGGGCGTGATTGTCAGCAGTGGCAAGGACGTGTTCATCGTCGGTGCCGACATCACCGAATTCGTCGACAACTTCAAGCTGCCCGAGGCCGAGCTGATCGCCGGCAACCTGGAAGCCAACCGCATCTTCAGCGACTTCGAAGACCTCGAGGTGCCGACCGTCGTCGCCATCAACGGCATCGCCCTGGGTGGCGGTCTGGAGATGTGCCTGGCGGCCGACTTCCGCGTGATGTCCACCACTGCCAAGATCGGCCTGCCTGAAGTCAAGCTGGGTATCTACCCGGGCTTCGGCGGTACCGTGCGCCTGCCGCGCCTGATCGGCGCCGACAACGCGGTCGAGTGGATCGCCTCCGGCAAGGAAAACCGCGCCGAAGACGCCCTGAAAGTGGGCGCGGTCGATGCCGTGGTCGCTCCTGAGAAACTCGGCGAAGCGGCCCTGGACCTGATCAAACGTGCCATCAGCGGCGAGTTCGATCACAAGGCCAAGCGCCAGCCGAAGCTGGAAAAGCTCAAGCTCAACGCCATCGAACAGATGATGGCCTTCGAAACCGCCAAGGGCTTCGTCGCTGGCCAGGCCGGCCCGAACTACCCGGCGCCGGTCGAAGCGATCAAGACCATCCAGAAGGCCGCCAACTTCGGTCGCGACAAGGCCATCGAAGTGGAAGCCGCCGGCTTTGCCAAGTTGGCCAAGACCTCGGTAGCCGAAAGCCTGATCGGTCTGTTCCTCAATGACCAGGAACTCAAGCGCAAGGCCAAGGCCCATGACGAGATCGCCCACGACGTGAAGCAGGCAGCCGTGCTCGGCGCCGGCATCATGGGCGGCGGCATCGCCTACCAGTCCGCGGTCAAGGGCACGCCGATCCTGATGAAGGACATCCGCGAGGAAGCTATCCAGCTCGGCCTGAACGAAGCGTCCAAGCTGCTCGGCAAGCGTGTCGAGAAAGGCCGCCTGACGCCTGCCAAAATGGCCGAGGCCCTGAACGCGATTCGTCCGACCCTGTCCTACGGCGACTTCGCCAATGTCGACATCGTCGTCGAAGCCGTGGTCGAGAACCCCAAGGTCAAGCAAGCGGTGCTGGCCGAGGTTGAAGCCCAGGTCAAGGACGATGCGATCCTTGCCTCGAACACCTCGACCATCTCCATCAACCTGCTGGCCAAGGCACTCAAGCGCCCGGAAAACTTCGTTGGCATGCACTTCTTCAACCCGGTGCACATGATGCCGCTGGTGGAAGTGATCCGTGGCGAGAAGTCCAGCGAAGTGGCGGTGGCTACCACCGTTGCCTACGCCAAGAAGATGGGCAAGAACCCGATCGTGGTCAACGACTGCCCGGGCTTCCTGGTCAACCGCGTGCTGTTCCCGTACTTCGGCGGCTTCGCCAAGCTGGTCAGCGCCGGCGTCGACTTCGTACGCATCGACAAGGTCATGGAAAAGTTCGGCTGGCCGATGGGCCCGGCGTACCTGATGGACGTGGTCGGCATCGACACCGGTCACCATGGTCGCGACGTGATGGCTGAAGGCTTCCCGGACCGCATGAAGGACGATCGTCGCTCTGCCGTCGACGCTCTGTACGAGGCCAACCGCCTCGGCCAGAAGAACGGCAAGGGCTTCTACGCCTACGAAACCGACAAGCGCGGCAAGCCGAAGAAGGTCGCCGATGCTTCGGTGCTGGAAGTGCTCAAGCCGGTGGTCTACGAGCAGCGCGAGGTCAGCGACGAGGACATCATCAACTGGATGATGGTCCCGCTTTGCCTGGAAACCGTGCGCTGCCTTGAAGACGGCATCGTCGAGACCGCAGCCGAGGCCGACATGGGCCTGGTCTACGGCATCGGTTTCCCTCCCTTCCGCGGCGGCGCGCTGCGCTACATCGACTCCATCGGTGTAGCCGAGTTCGTGGCCCTGGCAGACAAGTACGCCGATCTGGGCCCGCTGTACCACCCCACCGCGAAGCTGCGTGAAATGGCCAAGAACGGCCAGCGCTTCTTCGGTTAAGCGCCCAACGGTATAGAGCGAGAGTAAATATATGAGCCTGAATCCAAGAGACGTGGTGATTGTCGACTTCGGTCGCACGCCGATGGGCCGCTCCAAGGGTGGCATGCACCGCAATACCCGTGCCGAAGACATGTCCGCGCACCTGATCAGCAAGGTGCTGGAACGCAACGCCAAGATCGACCCGGCCGAAGTCGAGGACGTGATCTGGGGCTGCGTCAACCAGACCCTGGAACAGGGCTGGAACATCGCGCGCATGGCGTCGCTGATGACCCAGATCCCGCACACCGCCGCCGGCCAGACCGTCAGCCGCCTGTGCGGCTCGTCGATGAGCGCCCTGCATACCGCCGCCCAGGCGATCATGACCGGCAACGGTGATGTCTTCGTGGTCGGTGGTGTCGAGCACATGGGCCACGTCAGCATGATGCACGGGGTCGACCCGAACCCGCACATGTCCCTGTACGCCGCCAAGGCCTCGGGCATGATGGGCCTGACTGCCGAGATGCTCGGCAAGATGCACGGCATCAGCCGTGAGCAACAAGACCTGTTCGGCCTGCGCTCGCACCAGCTCGCCCACAAGGCGACCGTGGAAGGCAAGTTCAAGGACGAGATCATCCCGATGCAGGGCTACGACGAGAACGGCTTCCTCAAGGTCTTCGACTACGATGAAACCATTCGCCCGGACACCACCCTGGAAAGCCTCGCGGCGCTGAAGCCTGCCTTCAACCCGAAAGGCGGCACCGTGACTGCCGGTACCTCCTCGCAGATCACCGACGGCGCTTCGTGCATGATCGTCATGTCGGCCCAGCGCGCCCAGGACCTGGGCATCCAGCCGCTGGCGGTGATCCGCTCCATGGCGGTGGCTGGCGTGGACCCGGCGATCATGGGCTACGGCCCGGTCCCTGCGACCCAGAAAGCGCTCAAGCGCGCAGGCCTGAGCATTGCCGACATCGACTTCATCGAGCTCAACGAAGCCTTCGCCGCCCAGGCCCTGCCGGTGCTGAAGGATCTGAAAGTGCTCGACAAGATGGATGAGAAGGTTAACCTGCACGGCGGCGCGATCGCCCTGGGTCACCCGTTCGGCTGCTCGGGCGCGCGTATTTCCGGTACGCTGCTCAACGTCATGAAGCAGAATGGCGGTACCCTCGGCGTTTCGACCATGTGCGTCGGCCTCGGCCAGGGCATCACCACGGTCTTCGAGCGCGTCTGATCGCGTGGTTGACCAAACCGGGGCCTGGTGCCCCGGTTTTTGTTTTTTCGGATTTTTTCAGGAGGGCCAGCGGCATGCAGATACAACCAGGCGTATACCGGCATTACAAAGGGCCTGAGTACCGTGTCTTCGGCACTGCGCGGCATTCCGAAAGCGAGGAATGGGTAGTCTTCTACCAGGCGTTGTACGGCGAATTCGGCCTGTGGGTACGGCCGTTGTCGATGTTTCTCGAATCGGTGGAAGTTGACGGGGAGCAAGTCCCACGCTTTGCTTTGGTCGAGGCCGAAGCGACGCTGTTTTCGCGACCGGATGGCGCAGGCGGCTGAACTCCCGTGCTTGACCTCATTCTATAGCCACTATATATAGCGGTGCCGCGTCAGGTGCCTGGCGTGTTTTTTATTTCGATATTCAGGAATTTTCCGATCCATGGGCAAATCGCTGGTCATTGTGGAATCCCCGGCTAAGGCCAAGACCATCAACAAGTACCTGGGCAACCAGTACGTGGTGAAGTCGAGTATCGGCCATATCCGCGACCTGCCCACCAGCGGTTCGGCCAGTGCCACCAAGGAACCGGCCGCCAAGCGCGGCAAGGCTGCCGGTGAAGCGCCGGCGCTGTCGCCCAAGGAAAAGGCGCGCAAGCAGCTGGTTGCGCGCATGGGCGTGGATCCGGATCACGGCTGGAAGGCCAAGTACGAGATTCTCCCGGGCAAGGAGAAGGTCATCGACGAACTGCGTCGGTTGGCCAAGGATGCCGACACCATCTATCTCGCAACCGACTTGGACCGCGAAGGGGAGGCCATCGCCTGGCACCTGCGCGAAGCCATCGGTGGTGACGACAGCCGCTACAAGCGCGTGGTGTTCAACGAAATCACCAAGAAGGCCATCCAGGAAGCCTTCTCGCAACCGGGCGACCTCGATATCGACCGGGTCAATGCCCAGCAGGCGCGGCGCTTCCTCGACCGCGTGGTCGGCTACATGGTCTCGCCACTGCTCTGGGCCAAGATCGCCCGTGGCCTGTCCGCTGGCCGGGTGCAATCGGTGGCGGTGAAGCTGGTGGTCGAGCGTGAGCGCGAGATCCGCGCCTTCATTCCCGAGGAGTACTGGGAGGTCCACGCCGACCTCGGTACCGCGAAGAACGCCAAGGTGCGCTTCGAGGTTGCTCGTGAGAAGGGCGAGGTGTTCAAGCCGCTGAACGAAGCCCAGGCCATGGCGGCGCTGGACAAGCTCAAGGCCTCTTCCTACAGCGTGGCCAAGCGTGAAGACCGGCCGACCAGCTCCAAGCCTTCGGCACCGTTCATTACCTCGACCTTGCAGCAGGCGGCGAGCAACCGTCTCGGCTTCGGGGTGAAGAAGACCATGATGATGGCGCAGCGGCTGTATGAAGCCGGCTACATCACCTATATGCGTACCGACTCGACGAACCTGTCGACCGACGCCGTGGAAATGGCGCGCAGCTATATCGAGAGCGAGTTCGGCAAGAAATACCTGCCCGATGCGCCGATCGTCTATGGCAGCAAGGAAGGCGCCCAGGAGGCGCACGAAGCGATTCGTCCTTCCGACGTCAACACCCATCCGAGCAAGCTCAGTGGTATGGAGCGTGATGCCGAGCGCCTGTACGAGCTGATCTGGCGCCAGTTCCTCGCCTGCCAGATGCCACCTGCACAATACCTGTCGACCACCGTCAGCGTCGCTGCTGGTGATTTCGAGCTGCGAGCCAAAGGGCGCATCCTCAAGTTCGACGGTTATACCCGCGTGCTGCCACAACAGAGCAAGCCGGGCGAAGACGATGTCCTGCCGGAAATGAACCAGGGCGAAGTGCTCAAGCTGATCCAGCTGGATCCGAGCCAGCATTTCACCAAGCCGCCGGCGCGCTACTCCGAGGCCAGCCTGGTCAAGGAAATGGAAAAACGTGGTATCGGTCGTCCATCGACCTATGCCGCGATCATTTCCACCATCCAGGACCGCGGCTACGTGACGCTGCACAACCGCCGCTTCTATTCCGAAAAGATGGGCGACATCGTTACCGAGCGCCTGTCCGAGAGCTTCTCCAATCTGATGGACTACGGCTTCACCGCCGACATGGAGGAGAACCTCGACGACGTTGCCCAGGGCGAACGCGACTGGAAGAACGTGCTGGACGAGTTCTACGGGGACTTCAGCAAGAAGTTGCAGGCCGCGGAGTCCAGCGAGAACGGCATGCGTGCCAACCAGCCGACCCCCACCGACATTCCGTGCAAGGAATGCGGCCGGCACATGATGATCCGTACCGCCTCCACCGGCGTGTTCCTTGGCTGCTCGGGCTATAGCTTGCCGCCGAAGGAGCGCTGCAAGGCCACGGTCAACTTGGTGCCGGGCGACGAGATCGCTGCGGACGACGAGGGTGAATCGGAGTCTCGTGTGCTGCGCGGCAAGCATCGTTGCCCGATCTGTTCGACGGCGATGGACGCTTACCTGCTGGACGAAAAGCACAAGCTGCATATCTGCGGCAACAATCCGGACTGCCCTGGCTACGAGATCGAGGAGGGCAGCTACCGGATCAAGGGCTACGAAGGCCCGAGCCTGGAATGCGACAAATGCGGTAGCGAGATGCAGCTCAAGACCGGCCGATTCGGCAAGTTCTTCGGTTGCACCAATCCCGAGTGCAAGAACACCCGCAAGTTGCTCAAGAACGGCGAGGCGGCACCACCGAAGATGGACAAGGTGGATATGCCGGAGCTCAAGTGCGAGAAGGTCAACGACACCTATGTGTTGCGCGACGGCGCCTCGGGCCTGTTCCTGGCGGCCAGCCAGTTCCCGAAGAACCGCGAGACCCGGGCGCCACTGGTGCTGGAGATCATCCCGCACAAGCATGAGATCGATCCGAAGTACCACTTCCTCTGCGACGCACCGCAGAAGGATCCTGAGGGTCGCCCGGCGGTGATTCGCTACAGCCGCAAGACCAAGGAGCAGTACGTGCAGACCGAAGTGGACGGCAAGCCGACCGGCTGGCGCGCGTTCTACGACGGCAAGGCGTGGAAGGTCGAAGACAAGCGCTAAGCGCTTCGGCGGGTAATGTGGAGGCCGCGGCTGACGATGTCAGGCGCGGCCTTTTTGTTTGAATATCCCGGGCACCATGCGGATCCTGTGGGAGCGGGTTCACCCGCGATTGCAATTGTGGATTCACTACCGCAATCGCGGTGAACCCGCTCCCACAGGGTCCGCGTTGTATCAGATCCCAATCTCAAATACGAAAAAGCTTACAGATCCTTGCACAGGACAAGGCCTTCCCCGAAACTGACAGACCCCGCCTCGCAGCCCTACCGGAGAGCGCCTCAATGGCCCAGGAACTCTACACCCGCACCAATCAGAAAATCTTCTTCGCCGGCCTGGCCCTGGAAGGCTTGGGCAAGGCGCAGGAAAGCCGGGCCATGAATGCCCAGGCGCTGGTCCAGGCCGAGCGGGAGTCGGCGCTGTTCCACCTGTACGGTGCATTGCTGGGGCTGTGCCATGAGATCGCCGGGTTTTATCGCCTGCCAGAGGCCAATGCGTCCCGCGCCGAGCAACTGTTGATCCCGCAGGTTCTGGAAAGCATCGCAATCCCGGAAATGGCCGAACTGGTAGAACTGGCCCAACAGCCGGAAACCTGGCTGGCGCGTTTGTTGAAAGCTTATTCCGATTTGTTCAAACCGCCGGTCGCCAATAAAGCGCCGAAAGGCGACGTCACCCAGCCGCTGATTCAGGCCGTCAACCTTGACGAGCCTTTTGTCGCGCCGCTTTCCCGGGAGGAACTGGAGGAATGGCGGCAAAACCTGAAGAAGCTGACCGTGCGTTTCCGCGAGGGTTTGAGTGAGTGCTGATTGTGACCGGCACTGTTACAATATCGCCCTTTCCTGGAGACCTCTGCTGATATGCCCACGTCCTTTCTAGAAATTGTCGAATTGCCAGACGGTCGCATCGAGCTGCGCCGTGCCGAGGACGAGGGTTCCCTGGTTACCCTGAGTTTTTCCGAAGACGCCAAGGCGTTCCTGCAGGGCCAGCATGTCGAGGTGGCGAAGGCCATGCTCAGCGTTGGCGTGCAGATGGCGGGGCGTTTGGTGGAAGGTGAGATCGAGCGTGAAGACGAAGGACCGCGCGTCCTTCATTGAGACTGGCCGGGCTTCCTCGCAATGAGGAAGCCGGATGTTCGGCGTCGTAGCGGTTAACCCAGGCGAATGTTCAGGCTCTGCGCGCTTCCGGCGTTGGCGGCACGGGTTAGTTGTTGCCGTGCTGCGCTGCCAAGTGGGGTCAGCCAGCTCACCACGGTGTGGCTGCGGCCCAGGCGCAGGGCGTCGCAGGCCAGTTGCAGGGCGCTTTGGTTGCCACGCGGTTGCAGGATCAGGATGCGCTCGCGGTTCAGCCCGGCATCACGCAGCCAGGCCTGGGTGAGGCTGGCAGGTGGTGCGATCAGTGTCAGCCAGCGTGCATCTTCTTCCTCGCTCAATTCCCGCAGGACCGGTGCCAGCAGGTTCTGGCAGTGCTCCAGCGCACCACGGAAAGACAACTCGCTGAAGACCTGCGGTTCATTGCTGGAACGCGCAGGCTTTTCCGCTTTGAGTCCAGGCAGCGCAGGCTGGGCCAGGAATGCCTCGAACAGGGGTAACTGTGCTTGCTGTGGTGTGTGGGTAAACTGCATGACGCCTCCTGGTTACCGGCGAATGACGCCGACGCTCAACCCCTCGATCACCAGGTCCTGTTCCTTCAGGTTGACCTCGATGGGGGCGAATTCGGGATTTTCCGCGATCAGCCAAACCTTGCTGCCTTCACGTTTGAAGCGCTTGACCGTGACTTCGTCACCCAGCCGGGCTACGACGATCTGCCCATTGCGTGCTTCGCGGGCGGTGTGCACGGCGAGAAGGTCGCCGTCGAAGATGCCGACGTCCTTCATGCTCATGCCATGCACGCGCAACAGATAATCGGCGCGAGGATGGAAGAACGAAGGGTTGATGGCGCAGGACTCCTCGATGTGCTGCTCCGCGAGGATGGGGGCGCCGGCGGCGACCCGGCCGATGATCGGCAGCGAGGTCTCGTCCTGTGGCGGGCGGGCTTCGAAGCCTGGAATGCGGATGCCACGGGATGCGCCCGGCGTCATCTCGATTGCACCCTTGCGTGCCAGTGCCTTGAGATGCTCTTCGGCGGCATTGGGAGACTTGAAGCCCAGCTCCTGGGCGATTTCGGCGCGGGTAGGCGGGAAGCCGTTGTCTTCCAGGCAGCGCTTGATAAAAGCCAGAATCTCAGCTTGGCGTGGCGTCAGTTTTAGCATGTCGATGGCTCTGTCTTTTTATACAGTGACTGGGATTATATACAGTAGATTGGCTGCTGCAAGCTTCAGGCTACAGGCGGTAAGAAAAAGCGGGGCGGCTGTGCTCTAATAGCGCCCTCTGACTTGACAGTCACGTAGATGAAACGTATGTTTCAAACAACTGTTTGTCAGGTAGATCATTTCATGGCCCAATCGGAAACCGTCGAACGCATTCTTGATGCTGCAGAGCAGCTGTTCGCGGAAAAAGGCTTCGCCGAAACCTCGCTGCGCCTGATCACCAGCAAGGCCGGGGTCAACCTGGCGGCGGTCAATTATCACTTCGGCTCGAAGAAAGCCTTGATCCAGGCGGTTTTCTCGCGTTTCCTGGGGCCGTTCTGCCAAAGCCTCGAACGCGAACTGGACCGGCGCCAGGCGCGCCCCGAGCACAGGCCAAGCCTCGAAGAGCTCCTTGAAATGCTCGTGGAACAGGCACTGGTGGTACAGCCGCGCAGCGGCAACGACCTGTCCATCTTCATGCGCTTGCTGGGCCTGGCCTTCAGCGAGAGCCAGGGGCACCTTCGGCGGTATCTGGAGGACATGTACGGCAAGGTCTTCCGCCGCTACATGCTGCTGGTCAACGAGGCAGCCCCGCGCATTCCCCCGATCGAGCTGTTCTGGCGCGTGCATTTCATGCTCGGTGCCGCAGCGTTCAGCATGTCCGGGATCAAGGCGTTGCGGGCGATCGCCGAAACCGATTTCGGTGTCAACACGTCCATCGAACAGGTGATGCGCCTGATGGTGCCGTTCCTCGCCGCCGGCATGCGTGCCGACAGCGGGGTCACCGACGAGGCCATGGCCGCAGCGCAACTGCGCCCGCGCAGCAAGTCGACCGGTGCGCCGGCTCCGGCCAAGGCCTGATTGCGACTGGGCGTGACGCCTGGCTTCGGCTAAGCTAGCGCCCCATGTCTACTCTCGATCTGCTGCATATTTCCCTCGCCGACCAGGCCCTGTACGGCTTCGCCCAGGGGCGCCTGGTCGTGCGCCTGCCGGTGTCCACGGCGCTCAACGGCCCGGGTGAACGCAACGGTTCGGGCTGTACGCCGCGTGGCCTGCACCAGGTGCGGGCGAAGATCGGTGCCGGCCTGCCACAAGGTGCGGTGCTGCGTGGCCGACGCTGGACCGGTGAAACCTGGAGCCCCGCGCTGCACGAGCAGTTTCCCGGCCGCGACTGGATCCTGACCCGCATTCTCTGGCTCAGCGGCTGCGAACCCGGCCGCAATCGCCTGGGGCCGGTCGATACTTTCCGCCGCTACATCTATCTGCACGGCACGCCGGACACCGAGCCCATGGGCGTGCCGTTGTCCCATGGCTGCATTCGCCTGCGCAATGTCGACCTGTTGAAGCTGTTCGACCAGGTTCCGGCGCACTGCCCGGTACGAATCGAAGAAGCCGCCTGCCCGCAGTGGGCAGGCGCGCCCCTTAACTGAAGGATCATTCATGACTGCCAGCCTGCAAGGCTCCCTGATGGTGGATATCGCCGGTACCTGGCTGACCGCCGAAGACCGCCATCTCCTGCGCCAGCCCGAAGTGGCCGGCCTGATCATCTTTGCCCGCAACATCGACAGCCCGCGCCAGGTGCGCGAGCTGACCGCGTCGATCCGCGCCGTCCGCCCGGACCTGATCCTCGCCGTGGACCAGGAAGGCGGCCGTGTCCAGCGCCTGCGCCAGGGCTTCGTGCGTTTGCCGGCGATGCGCGCCATCGCCGACAACGACAACGCCGAGTACCTCGCCGAGCAGTGCGGCTGGCTGATGGCGACCGAAGTGCTGGCGGTGGGCCTGGACCTGAGTTTCGCTCCGGTGCTGGACCTCGATCACCAGCGCAGCGCTGTGGTCGGCAGTCGCGCGTTCGAGGGCGATCCGCAACGCGCCACGGCCTTGGCCGGCGCCTTTATCCGCGGTATGAACGCGGCGGGCATGGCGGCTTGTGGCAAGCACTTCCCCGGTCACGGCTGGGCCGAGGCCGACTCCCATGTGGCCATTCCTACCGACGAGCGCAGCCTGGAGCAGATCCGTGCTGCCGACCTGGTGCCGTTCACCCGGCTCAGCGGCCAGTTGGCAGCTGTAATGCCGGCCCATGTCATCTACCCGCAGATCGACAACCAGCCCGCTGGTTTCTCCCGCCGGTGGCTGCAGGAAATCCTGCGTGGCGAGCTGGGCTTCGATGGTGTGATCTTCAGCGATGACCTGTCCATGGCCGGTGCCCACGTGGTGGGTGATGCGGCGAGCCGGATCGAGGCGGCGCTGAGCGCCGGCTGTGATATGGGGCTGGTGTGCAACGATCGCGCTGCGGCGGAGTTGGCCTTGAGTGCGGCGCAGCGGATGCAGGTCAAGCCTTCTGCGCGCATTGCGCGGATGCGCGGGCAGGGTTTTGCGCGTACCGACTACCGGCAGCAGCCGCGCTGGCTGGAGGCGCTGGGGGCGCTGAAGCAAGCGCAGCTGGTCGACTGACGACGTTGCGGTTTTTTGGTCCGCTGTTGCAAGACCTGCTAGTCGGCAGGGTGGGTAAACCAATGGTATCCGGGGTCGTCGGGATTGGCTGGCGCGCCTGGTACGGCGGTAAGGCTGTTGTCGCTGAACCTGACCATGTACATGATCAGGTTGTATCCCGAAGTCCTCAGGGCCCTTCCCTCGGCAAGCCAGCGTTCATTGGCGCAAGTCGATTCTGAAAGGCTGACGCTTTGGTAACCCGTGCCTACCCCCATACGAAGGCAAAGTGATGGTTTGGCCGCGAGCCTGAACTGGATTTTCTCGTCGTAGTAGCTCTTGTACCAGCGCTGATTGGGGTTGAACCTGTCGCATAACCAGAGCCCGACTTCAGAGCCTTCCCCGGGGTTGCCACCCAGTACGTCCACGCATTGGGTGGGTGCGCTGAGGCTGCTCAACAGCATAGGCCTGGTCATATCGTTGCCCTCACCACTGCTTTTGCCTGGCGCGTTCTCTCGCCAGACCCGGGCCATGTCGGCAGTTGCCGGATCGCCGAGGGGGACACCGTCCGGGGCGCGCTTGGCTGGATTGGAGTACGAAAGGAACCAACTGCCCTTGCGGCACAGCAATGAGCTGTACTCTCCCGTGAAGTAACCGAAGTGGTATCCATTTCCCTCCGGGCAATGTATGCCGCCGATGTTATGGCCTATCTCATGGGCGAAGGTGCTGGTGGTGGCTACATGGGTCATGCTGAGTCGGCCATTCCGGTAGGCTATTCCATTGATGCCATTCCAGGTTCCGACGAAGCTGGCTATCAGGTCCGCTTTGGCATGGTTGGGAAAGAGACTTTCCAGCATGGCCAGGCTGGGTGAGCTTATCTCGTAATCGATCGGGGTCGTGGAAACACCGGCAAGGACCGCCTTGATATGGAGCAATCCAGTGTTTCTGAGCGCCATGTTCAAGGTCTCGATCTGTGCCTGTGCAAAAGCGGTCGGGTCACCGACCCGCTCTGCGGAGGCATGCGAGAATCCTGCAAGTATCGTCAGGACGACGGGCTGTTCGGCGTCCGCAGGGGTAGCGGGGGATTTATCCGTTCGCCGGGTCTGTTCCGCCGTCGGCTGCGGCTCCATGACGTAGTCATCCTCCCTGTCCGATTTCGGCTCTTCCTGGAACGTCTGGGAGCCATCGGCCTTACCCACGACCAGGCCGCTTCGTGCCGCGGTGTTGACCAGTGCTGTAAAGGCGCCATCGTCGCGATTGACCAGTACGATAAACCCATCGGGCTTGCCCTGCGTATCGACCAGCATGGCGCTGTTCACGCGATAGCCGGCGGCGCTGGGCTGCGCTTCCAGATGCGGTGCCTTGATATTGGCCAGAAGGGGCGAGGTGCTGGTGTCCGCATGGTTTTCCAGCAAGGCGGGCACATCCAGGAAGTGCCCCTTGACCTCCTCGGGCGTTGCAGCGAACGCTGCGTGCGCCATAACCACCATCATCGCCGCGAACGCGCAGCGGCCCAGGTTGGATATGCCCATGTTGGACTCCTGTTTCGTGAATGAACCATTCATGAGGAATACAGGTAGCCCTACTGCGGAAATAAAGAGCGTCTCTCAAGCCTGACTGTAGTGCATGTCCGAAGTCCCGGCTTCAGTCGGATCGGGCTAATGCTTAAGTGGTGCGGATGTTCTCAGCGAGCCTTCTGCTGCTCCGGCAACGGCGAGAACAACGCCTCGATATCATCCGCCGCCAGCTTCCACTGACCCGCGGCGTTCCCCTCCAGCAACCCCGCTGCCAGCGCCGCCTTTTCCTTCTGCAGTTGCTGGATCTTCTCTTCCACGGTGCCGCGGGTGATCAGTTTGTAGACGAATACCGGCTTGTCCTGGCCGATGCGATATGCGCGGTCGGTGGCCTGGTTTTCCGTGGCCGGGTTCCACCAGGGGTCGTAATGGATCACGGTGTCGGCGGCGGTGAGGTTGAGCCCGGTGCCGCCGGCCTTGAGGCTGATCAGGAACAGGGGTGTGTCGCCATTCTGGAACTCCTGCACCGGCGTGCGCCGGTCCTTGGTGTCGCCGGTCAGCAGGCTGTAGCGGATCTTGCGCTTCTCCAGTTCTTGCTCGATGAGCGCCAGCATCGAAGTGAACTGGGAGAACAGCAGGATCTTGCGCCCTTCGCTGAGCAGGTCGTCGAGCATGTCCATCAGGCTGCCCAGTTTGCCCTTGTCGGACTGCGACCCTTTCACTGTGGCATTGGCCACCAGGCGCAGGTCGCAGCAGACCTGGCGCAGCTTGAGCAAGGCTTCGAGAATCACGATCTGGCTGCGCGCCGCGCCATTGCGGGTGATTTCGGCGCGGACCTTGCTGTCCATCGCTACCCGCACGGTTTCGTAGGTGTCGCGCTGGGCGTCGCTGAGATCGACCCAGTGGATGATCTCGCTTTTCGCCGGCAACTCGGTCGCCACCTGCTCCTTGGTCCGGCGCAGCAGGAACGGGCGGATCCGCGCGGCCAGGTGGCTCATGCGTTCGCTATCGCCGTACTTCTCGATGGGCGTGCGGTAGTCGCGGGCGAAGGTCTTGCTGTCGCCCAGCCAGCCCGGCATGAGGAAGTGGAAGATCGACCAGAGCTCGCCCAGGTTGTTTTCCATGGGCGTGCCGGTCAGGCACAGGCGCTGGTCGGCTTTCAGCTCGCGGGCGGCCTGGGCGGCCTTGCTGGTGGCGTTCTTGATGTTCTGCGCTTCGTCGAGGATCAGCAGGTGCCAGTCGATCGGGGTGAAGTGCTCGAGATCGCGAGGGAGCAGGGCGTAGGTGCTGAGGACCAGGTCGTAGTCGCGCAGGTTGGCGAAATGCCGGTTGCGCCCGGCGCCATGCAGGGCGACGACCTTGAGCTGCGGAGCGAAGCGCTCGGCCTCGTCAAGCCAGTTGGGGATCAGGCTTGTCGGCATGATCGCCAGTGCCGGGCTTTCAAGGCGACCGGCGTTCTTTTCCGCGAGCACATGGCTGAGGGTCTGCAGGGTCTTGCCCAGGCCCATGTCGTCGCCGAGCAAACCACCCACCTCCAGTTCACGCAGGGTTTGCAGCCAGCTCAGGCCTTCCAGCTGGTAAGGCCGCAGTGTTGCATTCAGGCCTTGCGGCGCCTGGACTTCGGTGTACTGCGCATTCTTCAGGCGCGAGGCGAAGTCACGCAGGCGTTCGCCGCCTTGCCAGGTCAGGGAGATGTCGTCGAGGTTGCTCAGGCGCGCCGCATCCGGGGCGGACAGGCGCAGGCTGCGGCCATCGTTTTCCGTCAGGTACAGCTCGCCAAGGGTCGCCATCAGCGGTTTGATCCGCGCGTAGGGCAGGGCGACCCGTGCTGCCGTGGTGCCGTGGCGATGGCGATTGAGGTCGATCAGCAGGTGTTCGTCGTCGCCGCGCCTGGCCAGTTCGCTGCTGCGCAGCAGTTCCGGATTGCTGCGCAGCAGGTGCAGGAGGATCGGCAGCAGGCTGTGGCGTTCGCCGTTGACCACGATGCCCAGCTCCAGGTCGAACCATTGGTGCCCGCCGCCTTCCTCGATGTCGGCGTACCACTCGTCCACTTCCTGCAGGTTGAAGGCGAAGTCGGCGTGGATCTCGATTTCCCAGCCAGCCTCACGCAGCGCGGGCAGGCCTTCACGGGCGAAGTCCAGCCATTGCTGGTCGGTGTCGAGCAGCAGCAGTTCGCCGGCGCTTTCCGGCAGGGCCTTGCTTTGTCGGGTGGCGACCTTGAAGCCCCAGCCATGCAGGACCTTGCGCAAGGCTTGTTCGGCCTTGGCGTCGCGCTGGATATGCTGGGTGACATTGTCGACGAAGCGGGTCAGTGGCTTGTTGCCGCTGGCACGCAGGCCGTCGTAGTTGAACGACAGGGCGGCGCGGTGTTGCAACTGGCGCTGCATGCGCCCGCTCTTCGGGGCGTAGGCGCTGAATTCGTGGCTTCCGAGGATCAGGTGGGCGATGGGCTGGATGCCGTCGAGGGTTTCTTCGCGCAGCCTGGTGGGTGTCGGCAGTTGCTTGTCCAAAGCCGCGAGGCGGTGGCTGAGCTGGGCTACCAAGGGTTCCGGTACGTCCGGTGCCAGGGTCAGTTGCTGGGCAACGTAAGGATCCAGGCTATGCCGGAGCAGGCCGGCCTGCATGATGGTGATATCGAACCAGTACAACGGTTGCAGCGGCAGGACCCGGCGCACGGGTTCATCGCCGTGATGCCACATTCCCCAGTAGTGACCGTTCTTCTGGCGTACCCAACGGAACTCGGCGTCCCGGACCGGGCCCTGGGTCACCGGGCGCATGCCCTCGTCGAACATCAGGCGGCCGCTGTCCAGCGCTTGCTGGAACACCTCGCTGTCATGTTTTTCATCGAGGGGGAAGGTCATGCCCCAGAATCGCTCCTTGCGATTAAGGTGCAGGAGAATCTGCCGGTCTTGCGGGGTGACGTACCTGGGTGGCTGGAACAGCAGTTCGGGGATCGAGCGCAGGTTGGCGAACTGGATGCTCCCATTGGGTTGCCGTGTGCCTTTCCTGATCTTCAGGCAGAAGATGTCTTCATCGAAATGGATGAAGTAGTAGAGGGCACGGCCCTGGCTGTCTGGCCGCTGCTCGACGCTGTCCGGCGCGGGCTTTTCCAGTTTGTCCAGCCAGGACTCCAGATCCGCGGTCAGCCTCTCACCCGAGGGTTCGAGATGATCCTGGGCGTAGTAGAGCACGGCAGCGCAGTGCTTGCAGTCGACGCCCACCGGGCAGGTGCAATCGCAATCAACCCAGTATCCATCGTCTCCACGCGGTTTTATGCCGATCACCTGCCTGTAGCGGTGATCGCCCGAGCCTTCGCAGGTGGCGTGGATCGTGTCGTTCTCGACCTTTACGATGCGGACCCGCTGCTGTCTCGCGTAACCGAGCCCGCGTTCCAGCACCCTGGCACTGAATTCGTCCTGCCAGGCGCTACTTCCGAGCAGTCGGTCGAGCATATGAGGCATGTCTTACTGCTCCATCATCTCGGGATCAGGCGCCGGGCTCGCCGGCGCTCCGACTTTGCGAATCTTCACCAGCAGCGCCAGGTGTCCGCCATCGAGGAAGGTCAGTTCCGCGCTCTTCACGTTCTTGTTGCCCTGCTTGAACGCCTCGCTCTGTATCACTGCGCCGTTGGCGTCGAACTGGTTGACCCAGAAGTTTGCCTCGACACTGATGAACCGCGCTTCGCCCAGACTCAGGTTGCCTTCGATGGGGAAGTGGCCGAACTGCTCCTGGCCGTCACTGATGGCGACCTTCGACACGCCACTGCCAACGCTCTGCTGCCAGGCCTTGTGCGCCAGCACGGTGTACTGGCTGTTGGCGGCGAGCGCGGCCACTTCCTTGTCGAGAATCGGCTGGCGCACATCGTACTGCGCGATCGGTGCGGCGCCGTCGCTCCAGTTTTCCGGAGCGAACTGGCTGGTGATGGCCGGTACCGCGTTCTGTCGCACCAGGATCATTTCCACCAGGTACTGGGTGTCGGCGAAGACCGCCGGCGCGACCAGCGCCAGCAGCAGGGTGAGGTTGCGAATGGCACGCATGGATCTTCCTTACGCGGTTTGCGGGGTGAGGCGCTCGAACAGCGCTTCGAGTGTCGAGAATCGTTCATCGGCGCGCTCCATGGGCACCATGAACCTGAACTGGGTGGCGCCTTCGAATTTGTAGCGCTTGGGCTGGCCCTGGATCAGCTTGATCAGCACCAGCGGATCGACCGGGGTCTCGCTTTCGAATTCGATCTTGCCGCCTTGCGGGCCGGCATCGACCTTCTTGATCCCGAGCTTCTCCGCCTGCAGCTTGAGCAGGGTCAGGCGGATCAGGTTCTTGGTCGGCTCGGGGAGCAGGCCGAAGCGGTCGATCATCTCCACTTGCAGGTCGTTGAGGCCGTCTTCGTCCACCGCCGAGGCGATGCGCTTGTACAGGATCAGCCGCGCATGCACGTCGGGCAGGTAGTCCTCGGGAATCAGCGCCGGCAGGCGCAGGTTGATCTCCGGGCCACCGCCCAGCGGCTGGTCGAGGTTCGGCTGGGTGCCCTTGCGGATTGCCTTGACCGCACGTTCGAGCATTTCCATGTAGAGGGTGAAACCCACCGCCTGGATCTGCCCGCTCTGGCCTTCGCCGAGCAGCTCGCCAGCGCCGCGGATTTCCAGGTCGTTGGTCGCCAGCACGAAGCCGGCACCCAGATCCTGGGTGTTGGCGATGGCCTCCAGGCGCTTCTCCGCATCGGCGGTGATCTGCTGGCGCGGCGGCGTCAGCAGGTAGGCGTAGGCCTGGTGGTGGCTGCGTCCGACCCGGCCGCGCAACTGGTGCAGCTGGGCCAGGCCGAACTTGTCGGCGCGCTCGATGATGATGGTGTTGGCACTCGGCACGTCGATGCCGGTCTCGATGATGGTCGAGGCGATCAGCACGTTGAAGCGCTTGTGATAGAAGTCGCTCATCACCTGTTCGAGTTCGCGCTCGCGCATCTGCCCGTGGCCGATGCCGATGCGCGCCTCGGGCACGAGTTCGGCGAGGTCGGCGGCGCATTTCTCGATGCTCTTCACATCGTTGTGCAGGTAGTAGACCTGGCCGCCGCGCAGCAGCTCGCGCAGCAATGCTTCCTTGATCGTGCTCTTGTTCTGCTCCATGACGAAGGTGCGCACCGACAGGCGGCGGGCCGGCGGGGTGGCGATGATCGACAGATCGCGCATGCCCGACACCGCCATGTTCAGCGTGCGCGGGATCGGCGTGGCAGTCAGGGTGAGGATGTCGACTTCGCTGCGCAGGGCCTTGAGCTGTTCCTTCTGGCGCACGCCGAAACGGTGCTCCTCGTCGATGATGACCAGGCCCAGGTCCTTGAACTTGACGTCGTCCTGCAACAGCTTGTGGGTGCCGATGACGATATCGATCTTGCCCTCGGCCAGCTCGCCCATGGCGGTGCTGACTTCCTTGGCCGACTTGAAGCGGCTCATCACTTCAACGCTTACTGGCCAGTCGGCGAAGCGGTCGCGGAAGCTGTTGTAGTGCTGCTGGGCGAGCAGGGTGGTGGGCACCAGGATGGCCACCTGGCGACCGCTGTGCACAGCGATGAAGGCGGCGCGCATGGCCACCTCGGTCTTGCCGAAGCCGACGTCGCCGCAGACCAGGCGGTCCATCGGCTTGGCGGCAAGCATGTCCTCGCGCACCGCTTCGATGGCGTTCTGCTGGTCCGGGGTTTCCTCGAAGGGGAAGCCGGCGCTGAATGCGGCGTAATCGGCGGCCGGGTCGGCGAAGGCGTAACCCTTGCGCGCGGCGCGGCGGGCATAGATGTCGAGCAGCTCGGCGGCGACATCGCGAACCTGCTCGGCCGCCTTGCGCTTGGCCTTCTGCCACGTCTCGGAGCCGAGCCGGTGCAGCGGGGCCAGAGCGTCGTCGCTGCCGGTGTAGCGGGCGATCAGGTGCAGGTTGGCTACCGGCACGTAGAGCTTGGCGCCTTCGGCGTATTCCAGGGTGAGGAATTCGGCGGCCTGGTTGTCGATCTCCAAAGTCGCCAGGCCCAGGTAGCGGCCGACACCGTGGTCGATATGCACCACCGGGGCGCCTTCGCGCAGCTCGGTAAGGTTCTTGATCACCGCGTCGTTGCTGGCGTCGCTGCGTTTTTCGCGACGTCGGCGCTGCATCACGCGCTGGCCGAACAACGGGCTTTCGGCGACCAGCGCCAGGGCCGGGTCTTCCAGCACCAGGCCGTCGTCCAGCGGGGCGATGGTGATCGCCAGGCGCTCCTTGCCGGTGACGAAGTCGAGCCAGCTGTCCACGGTCTGCGGGCGCAGTTTCAGGCGTTCGAGCAGTTCCAGGAGCACTTCGCGCCGGCCTGCGGATTCGGCGGTGAACAGTACGCGGCCGGGGAACTGGTCGAGGAACTCCGAAAGCGCGGCCAGCGGCTGGTTGGCCTTGGCCTCGATGGCCAGGTTCGGCAGTTTCTGCGCCGGGAAACGCTCGCGGCCGACGCCGGCATCCACGTCATCGGCGCTGACCACGATGCGCGGCCAGCCCTTGAGCCTGGCAAAGCAGTCTTCCACCGGCAGGAACAGCTCGGCGGGCGGCAGCAGTGGCCGGTTCGGATCGATGCGGCGCTCTTCGTAGCGGCCGCGCACGTCGTTCCAGAAATGCTCGGCGGCCTGTTCCACGCCCGGCAGGGAGAACACCTGGGTATCCTGGGGCAGGTAGTCGAACAGGGTCGAGGTTTCATCGAAGAACAGCGGCAGGTAGTACTCGATGCCGGCGGGGATGATCCCGCTGGTGAGGTCCTGGAAGATCGGGCTGCGGCGGAAGTCCACGTCGAAGCGCTCGCGGAAGCGCGCCTTGAAGCGGGTCACCGCGTCCTTCTGCAGGGGGAATTCCCGCGCCGGCAGCAGGCGTACCGAGCCGACCTTGTCGATGGAGCGCTGGGTCTCCGGGTCGAAGGTGCGCAGGGTCTCGATCTCGTCGTCGAACAGATCGATGCGGTAGGGCAGCTTGCTGCCCATGGGGAACAGGTCGATCAGGGCGCCGCGCACGGCGAACTCGCCATGTTCGTAGACGGTATCGACGCAGCGGTAGCCGCTGGCCTCCAGGCGGCTGCGCATCTGTTCCACATCGAGCTTCTGGCCGATATCCAGGACCAGGCTGCTGCCGAGCAGGAAGCGGGTTGGCGCCAGGCGGTGCAGGGCGGTGGTGATCGGCACCACCAGGATGCCGTGGTCCAGCTCCGGCAGGCGGTACAGGCTGGCGATCCGCTGCGAGATGATGTCCTGGTGCGGGGAGAACAGGTCGTAGGGCAGGGTTTCCCAATCGGGGAAGGGCAACACCGCCAGCTCCGGCGCGAAGAAGCGCAGTTCCTGTTCCAGCCGGTCGGCGCTCTGGCTATCGGCGGTCAGTAGCAGGGTGAAGCGCTTGGCGGCGCTGGCAGCCTCGGCGATGGCCAGGCTCAGGGCGGCGCCGGGCAGGTTGCCCCAGGTTTGTTTGCCGGCGGTGGCCGGAAGGTGCGGTAGACGCAGAACTGGCACGGGAGGTCGAGCTCCAAGCGTTGCGACAAAGAGATCGATTGTACCGGTCCGAAGCCCATGGGGTAAGGCTTGCAGTGGTCAAATTGGCGCGACGTAACGGGGGCGACAGGCGCTCATTGCTCGAACGAGAGCTCGGCGTCATAATGTAGCCCCTTTTTTCTGTCCCTACATGTGGAAGGTTCCCGTGACTCAGAAGCCCGACCAGTGTCTTGGTGAGTGGATTGATCGTGAAGCACTTGCAGAAGCGATGATCCCGCTTATCGGTCAGCTCTACCGCAATAACAACGTGGTGAGCTCGATCTATGGCCGCAGCCTGATCAACCGCTCGGTGATCTCGATCCTCAAAGCGCATCGCTTTGCCCGCCATCGCCAGAGCGACGAAACCGAACTGTCCGTCCACGAGACATTCCCCCTGCTCAAGGCCATGAGCGAGCTGAAACTGGGCGCCGCCTCGGTCGACCTGGGCAAGCTGGCCAACAAGTTCAAGCTCGAAGGCAACGGCCGCAGCGTCGAGCAGTTCGTCCGTGAAGAACTGGCCGAAGTGGTCGGTCAGCAGAACGCTTCCGCACGCAAGGGCACCGACGTCGTCCTGTACGGTTTCGGCCGCATCGGCCGCCTGCTGGCGCGCATCCTGATCGAGAAGACCGGTGGTGGCGACGGCCTGCGCCTGCGCGCCATCGTCGTGCGCAAGGGCGCGACCAACGACCTGATCAAGCGTGCCAGCCTGCTGCGTCGTGACTCGGTTCACGGCCCGTTCGACGGCACCATCACCGTCGACGAAGAGAACAACACCATCACCGCCAACGGCAACCTGATCCAGGTGATCTACGCCAAGGCGCCGAGCGAAGTCGACTACACCCAGTACGGTATCGACAACGCCCTGATCGTCGACAACACCGGTGTATGGCGCGACGCCGAGGGCCTGGGCCAGCACCTGGCCTGCCCGGGCGCTGCCCGCGTGATCCTCACCGCACCTGGCAAGGGCGCGCTGAAGAACATCGTGCACGGCATCAACCACGGCGACATCACTGCCGACGACAAGATCATCTCCGCCGCTTCCTGCACCACCAACGCCATCGTGCCGGTGCTGAAGGCGCTGAATGACCAGTACGGCATCGTCAACGGCCACGTCGAAACCGTTCACTCGTTCACCAACGACCAGAACCTGATCGACAACTTCCACAAGGGCAGCCGTCGCGGTCGTGCCGCGCCGCTGAACATGGTCATCACCGAGACCGGCGCCGCCACTGCTGCCGCCAAGGCACTGCCAGTGCTCAAGGGCAAACTGACCGGCAACGCCATCCGCGTTCCGACGCCGAACGTCTCCATGGCGATCCTCAACCTGAACCTGGAAAAGGCCACGACTCGCGAAGAGCTGAACGAGTACCTGCGCCAGACCGCCATGCACTCCGAGCTGCACAAGCAGATCGACTACGTGAGCAGCCAGGAAGTGGTATCGACCGACTTCGTCGGTTCGCGTCACGCCGGTGTGGTCGACGCCGAAGCCACCATCTGCAACGAAAACCGTGTTGTCCTGTACGTCTGGTACGACAACGAATTCGGTTACAGCTGCCAGGTAGTGCGCGTGATGGAAGACATGGCTGGTGTGAACCCGCCTGCGTTCCCGCGCTAAGCTTGCTGGTGCGTTGAAAAGGAACGGGAGCCTGCGGGTTCCCGTTTTTTTGGCGTTTTGTTTTGTTCTTGAGGGCCCTATCGCCGGCAACGCCGGCTCCCACAGGTGGCGGTGCACGCAATTCCTGTGGGAGCCGGCGTTGCCGGCGATGAGGCCCTCAAGGCTTGCCTAGGAGGACGGTTTGAAACCAATCCTGAGCACCCTCTGTGCCCTGATAATCCTGACCGGATGCAGCAAACCCGACCCGGTCGAGCGCCTCACCGGCCCCACCATGGGCAGCACCTGGACCGTGCAATACGTCCCGCCCGCCTCGGGCCCGGACGCCGGCCAGGTCAAGCAGGAGATCGAAAGCATCCTCGCCGAGATCGACCAGCATTTCTCCACCTACCGCAGCGACTCCGAAGTCGCCCGCTTCAACCGCCTGCCCGCCGACAGTTGCCAGCCGATGCCCGCCGATGTGCTCAAGCTGGTGCGCCTGGGCGAAACCCTCTGGCGCGAAAGTGGTGGCGCCTTCGATCTCAGCGTCGAACCCTTGATGGACCTTTGGGGCTTCGGTCCGCAGTCGCGCGAAGAAAAAGTCCCCTCTGCCGAGCGCCTGGCCGAAGTCCGCCAGCGCGTAGGGCAGGGCCATCTGCGTATCGACGGCCAGCAGTTATGCAAGGACATCGCCCTGGAGCTGGACTTCAACAGCATCGCCGCCGGCTTCAGTGTCGATCGCATCGTCGAACGCCTGCACGCGCTGGGCATCGACGACCTGCTGGTGGAAGTCACCGGCGAACTCAAGGCGGTCGGCCGCAAGCCCGATGGCAGCGCCTGGCGCGTGGCCCTGGAGTGGCCGCGGGAAGACCGCCAGATCGCCGAGCAGATCCTCGGCATCGATGGGCTTGGAGTGTCCACCTCGGGTGACTACCGCAACTATTTCGAGGAAAATGGCCAGCGCTTTTCCCACACCTTCGATGCCCGGCTCGGCAGGCCGATCGCTCATGCGCTGGCGGCGGTCACGGTGTTCGAGACTTCGGCGCTGGTAGCCGACGGTTATTCGACCCTGTTGCTGATCCTCGGGCCGGAGCAGGGTTGGGAATTCGCCGTGGCACAGAATCTGCCTGCGGTTTTCGTCATGCGTGCCGATAGCGGTTTTATCGCCCGTGTGACCCCGGCCTTCGAGCGGATCGTCGGTAGGAACGCAGGGAAAAACGAAGAATGAATGTCTTGCATGTAGTGCAGAGAAAAATAGCCTACGACGCGACCAAGGGTTAATGTGCGCGCCGTTCAAGCTTGATTAGACTGCACCCGAATTTTTTCATGGCGTCCAACCGTGCGCCATGATGCCCCGGTCGCCGGTGTGGCGCCCGGGCCTGTTCTGAAGGAGTACGCATGGCTGTCTACAACTACGACGTAGTGGTGCTGGGTTCCGGCCCCGCAGGAGAAGGGGCTGCAATGAATGCCGCCAAGGCAGGACGCAAGGTGGCGATGGTCGATAGCCGTCGCCAGGTCGGCGGCAACTGCACCCATCTGGGCACCATCCCGTCCAAGGCCCTGCGTCACTCGGTGCGCCAGATCATGCAGTTCAACACCAACCCGATGTTCCGGGCCATTGGCGAACCGCGCTGGTTCTCCTTCCCCGACGTGCTCAAGAGCGCCGAGAAGGTGATTTCCAAGCAGGTCGCCTCGCGCACCGGCTACTACGCGCGCAACCGCGTGGATGTCTTCGTCGGCACCGGCAGCTTCGCCGACGAGCAGACCGTGGAAGTGGTCTGTGCCAATGGTGTGGTCGAGAAACTGGTGGCCAAGCACATCATCATCGCCACCGGCTCGCGCCCTTATCGCCCTGCCGATATCGATTTCCATCACCCGCGCATCTACGATAGCGACACCATCCTCAGCCTCGGCCACACCCCGCGCAAGCTGATCGTCTACGGCGCCGGTGTGATCGGTTGCGAATATGCGTCGATCTTCAGCGGCCTGGGTGTCCTGGTGGAGCTGGTGGACAACCGTGGCCAGCTGCTGAGCTTCCTCGATTCGGAAATCTCCCAAGCCCTGAGCTATCACTTCAGCAACAACAACATCACGGTGCGTCACAACGAAGAGTACGAGCGCGTCGAAGGCCTGGACAACGGGGTGATCCTGCACCTGAAGTCGGGCAAGAAGATCAAGGCCGACGCCTTGCTGTGGTGCAACGGCCGCACCGGCAACACCGACAAGCTCGGGCTGGAAAACATCGGCATCAAGGTCAACAGTCGCGGCCAGATCGAAGTGGACGAGGCCTACCGTACCCAGGTGCCGAACATCTACGGCGCCGGTGACGTGATCGGCTGGCCGAGCCTGGCCAGTGCCGCCCATGACCAGGGCCGTTCCGCTGCCGGCAGCATCGTCGACAATGGCAGCTGGCGCTTCGTCAACGACGTGCCGACCGGGATCTACACCATTCCCGAGATCAGCTCGATCGGCAAGAACGAGCAGGAACTGACCCAGGCCAAGGTGCCTTACGAAGTGGGCAAGGCCTTCTTCAAGAGCATGGCCCGGGCGCAGATCGCCGGCGAGCCGCAAGGCATGCTGAAGATCCTGTTCCACCGTGAAACCCTGCAGATCCTCGGTGTGCACTGCTTCGGCTACCAGGCGTCGGAGATCGTCCATATCGGCCAGGCCATCATGGATCAGCCGGGTGAGCGCAATACCCTGAAGTACTTCGTCAACACCACCTTCAACTACCCGACCATGGCCGAAGCCTATCGGGTAGCGGCCTACGATGGCCTCAACCGGCTTTTTTGAGCGGCTCCGGCCGGTGGCCTGAGCCGGCCGGGGAGATCGATTTCAGCGATTCCCGAGGGTGGCAGTGGCCAAACCGGGAAAGTCTGTAATCAGGCTGTCCACGCCGAAGTCGGCGAGTCGGCGCATCAGCGCCGGCTCGTTGACTGTCCACACCGACACATGCAATCCCTGGCGCTGGGCCTTGACCAGCCGCTCGGGGCTGCACAGCGTCCAGTTCAATGCCAGCAGCTCGCAACCGTAGTTCTGCGCGACCTTCAGCGGGTCGAGCCAGGCATATTCCGCCACCAGCCCGCGGGAAATGTCCGGGACCAGTTCCTGGGCGGCACCCAGTACTTCGCGGGAGCTGGAGGTGATGGTCACCTTGTCCAGCAGGCCGAAGCGCTGGGCCATTTCGCGAATGGCCAGGACGGTGGTTGCCGCACGGGTGCGCGAGGCGCTCTTGACCTCCAGTTGCCAGTGCTCGAACGGGCATTTCTCGAACAGCTCCTCAAGGCGCGGGATAGGGCAGGGCTGCACCCAGCCCGGACCACCCTTGCGCGCGTCGTAGGTCACCAGGTCGGCGGCGGGATGCTCGACCACCTTGCCGCGGCGGCCGGTGGTGCGTTTCAGGGTCGGGTCATGGATCACCATCAGCTCGTTGTCGGCCGACAGGTGCAGGTCGAGTTCGCAGCGCCGCACGCCGTGCCCGAGGCACTGCTGGAAGCTGGTCAGGGTGTTTTCCGGGGCTTCGCCCTTGGCGCCGCGATGGCCGTAGATCTGCGTCACGTTTGTTCCTTCAATGAAAAAGACCGAAAGCTGAAAATCAGGAAGTCGGTGGGGCGTTCTGTTCCAGTGCCTGGCGGCGTTGCTGTTGCTGGCGTTGCAGGATATAGCGGGCGAGCAACTGGCGCTGGGCATCGCTCATGTCGATGAACACGCAGCCCAGCTCGTAGCTGCCGTCGGCCCGCCTGGCGCAATGGGTGACCTTGCCGCGCAGGAGCAGGCCGGAAGCCCGGGGCATCAGCACCATCTTGAGGGCGACGCGGCTGCCGGGCTCGAAGGGCTCGGGGCTGTTGAACTCGACCCCGCCTTCGGAGAGCTTTACCGGTTGCGGTGCGCCGATCTCGCCGATCAAGGTCTGCGCGAGTACCGCGCTGAGCAGGTCGATGCGTTTGTTCTGGGCCTTGAGGAAGGCGGCGAGGGTGCGGTCCTTCTCGCTCAGCTGGCGCAGCAGGTGCTGGGATTCGAACTCGCTCAGGTGCAGTTCGCTGAGCAGATTGAACAGCGGGGAATCATCTTGCAATAAGTCCGTGCCAAGGGCCTCCGCTGCGCTCAGCGGGCTAATTTCCAGTGCGATCCTGTCGTCGATACGGTAGTATTCGCGGCGATCTTCTTCATCTAATGTCGACATGGCGAACCCATGGTTACGGCGGTGGTCTGAGTGTAAATCCGCTGTCCTGCCCCCGCCACAAGGACGTTCCTCTTTCATCCGAACAAGCCCCGACATGTTCAGACCTCTTTTCGTCTACATCGGCACGCGCTACACCCGTGCCAAGCGTCGCAACCACTTCGTCTCGTTCATTTCCCTGACCTCGATGATCGGCCTCGCCCTTGGCGTGGTGGTGATGATCGTGGTGCTCTCGGTCATGAACGGTTTCGACCATGAGATGCGTACCCGGGTCCTGGGCATGGTCCCTCATGCGACCCTCGAGACCGGGCAACCGCTGACCGACTGGCCAGCCCTTGCCGATCAAGTAAAGCAGAATCCATCGGTGCTCGATGTCGCGCCCTTCACCCAGATGCAGGGGCTGCTGACCCACGCCGGCAAGGTACAGAAGGTCCTGCTCAATGGGGTTGACCCGGCGCAGGAGCGCAAGGTTTCGATTATCGGCGACTTTATCCGGCAGGGGCGGCTGGAAGACCTGGCGCCCGGTGACTTCGGCATCATGATCGGCGACAAGGCCGCGAGCAGGCTGGGTGTCGGCATCGGCGACAAGGTGACCTTCGTCGCCCCCGAGGTCACCGTGACCCCGGCCGGCATGTTCCCGCGCATGAAGCGCTTCACCGTGGTCGGCACCTTCCATGTCGGCGCAGGCGAGATCGATGGCTTCCTGGGGCTGACCAACATCGCCGACCTGTCGCGCCTGCATCGCTGGAAACCGGACCAGGTCCAGGGCCTGCGCTTGAAGTTCGACGACCTGTTCCAGGCCCCGCGCATTGCCTACAACATTGCCCATCAACTGGGCGACCAGGAGTTCTACGCCCGCGACTGGACCCGCAGCTACGGCAACCTGTACCAGGCGATCCGCATGGAGAAGGCGATGATCGGCCTGCTCCTGCTGCTGATCGTCGCCGTGGCGGCGTTCAACATCATTTCCACCCTGGTCATGGTGGTGAACGACAAGCGCGGCGATATCGCCATCCTGCGTACCCTGGGCTCCACGCCGCGACAGATCATGGCGATCTTCATGGTCCAGGGCACCATCATCGGCGTGCTCGGTACCGCCATCGGTGCCGTCGTCGGCATTCTTGCGGCGCTGAATGTCAGCGCCGCCATCGCCGGTCTGGAAACCCTGATCGGGCATAAATTCCTCAACGCCGACGTCTACTTCATCGACTACCTGCCGTCCCGGATCATGGCCGAGGACGTATGGATGGTCTGCGGCGCGGCGCTGGTCCTGAGTTTCCTCGCCACCTTGTATCCGGCCTGGCGTGCGGCACGCACCCAGCCCGCGGAGGCGCTTCGTTATGAGTGAGTTGGGCATGAGTGATAAAGCCGTACTGAGTTGCCGCAACCTGGGCAAGTCCTATGACGAGGGCCCGGAGTCGGTGCAGGTGCTGTCGAACCTGCAATTGGAACTGTTCCCCGGCGAGCGCGTGGCCATCGTCGGCAGTTCCGGATCGGGCAAGAGCACCTTGCTCAACCTGCTGGGTGGCCTCGATACCCCGAGCCAGGGCAGCGTGTGGCTGGCCGGCGAGGAACTGTCCGCCCTTGGCGAACGTGCCCGCGGCCTGCTGCGCAACCGCGCGCTGGGCTTCGTCTACCAGTTCCACCACTTGCTGCCCGAGTTCACCGCGCTGGAGAACGTGTGCATGCCGCTGTTGATCGGTCGTACCGCGATTCCCGAAGCCCGCGAGCGTGCCGAGGCGTTGCTCAAGCGCGTCGGCCTCGGTCATCGCCTGGGGCACAAGCCGGCCGAGCTGTCCGGTGGCGAGCGCCAGCGCGTGGCGATCGCCCGGGCGCTGGTCAACCGTCCCGGCCTGGTGATGCTCGACGAGCCGACCGGCAACCTCGACCAGCACACCGCCCAGGGTATCCAGGACCTGATGCGCGAATTGAGCACCTCGTCGCAGACCGCCTTCCTGGTGGTGACCCATGACCTGAACCTGGCCCGGCAGATGGACCGCGTGCTGCGCCTGGAAGAGGGCCACCTGGTTCCGATCTGAAGCGTCGATCTGACTCGTGGCGGGCGTCCGTGGCATAGCCGGACGCCCTGGTCGTTTTCCTTGCCTGGGTGCATCACTTCATGTTCAGACCCTTGTCCATTTTCATCGGCGCTCGCTACACCCGCGCCAAGCGCCGCAACCACTTCATCTCGTTCATTTCCATGACCTCGATGATCGGCCTGTCCCTGGGCGTGCTGGCGATGATCACCGTGCTCTCGGTGATGAACGGCTTCCAGCGCGAAATGAGCGCGCGCATTCTCGGCATGGTGCCCCACGCCATGATCATCGGCGCCAAGCCGCTGGATGACTGGCAGCCGGTGGCTGCGGCCGCCCTGAAGAATCCCGAGGTAGTCGCCGCGGTACCCTTCACCGAGATGGAAGGCATGCTGTCCTACAAGGGTTCGATGCAGCCGATCCAGGTCAGTGGCATCGACCCGGCCCAGGAAGGCAAGGTCTCGATCGTCACCCAACACATCGTCCAGGGCAGTCTTGAAGACCTGAAGCCGGGCGAATTCGGCGTGGTCGTCGGCGACATCACTGCGCGGCGCTTCCGTCTCAATGTCGGTGACAAGCTGACCCTGATCGTTCCGGAAGCGAGCAGCGAGCCGGGTGGCATCACGCCGCGCATGCAGCGCTTGAACGTGGTCGGCATCTTCAAGGTCGGTGCCGAACTGGACGGGTCCATGGCCATGATCCATATGGCCGATGCCGCGCAGATGCAGCGCTGGGAGCCGAACCAGGTGCAAAGCGTGCGCCTGAAGATCAAGGACCTGTACGCCGCGCCGGCGGTTTCCGGCGCCATCGCCGGCAGCCTCGGCGACGGCTATCGTGCCGACGACTGGACCCACACCCAGGGCAGCCTGTTCAGCGCGATGAAGATGGAAAAGACCATGATCGGCCTGTTGCTGCTGATGATCATCGCGGTGGCGGCCTTCAACATCATCGCCACCCTGATCATGGTGGTGAACGACAAGGGGGCCGACATTGCGATCCTGCGCACCATCGGTGCCACACCGGGACAGATCATGGGCACCTTCATGGTCCAGGGCAGCCTGATCGGTGTGGTCGGCACCCTGATCGGCGGCGTGCTGGGCGTGGCCCTGGCACTGAACGTCAGCGACGTGGTGGGCTGGATCGAGCGCGTCAGCGGCCAGCACATCTTCACCTCCGACGTGTACTTCATCAGTTCGCTGCCGTCGGAACTGCAATGGGGCGATGTGGTGCTGATCTGCAGTGCCGGCCTGGTGATGAGCTTCCTCGCCACCATTTATCCGGCCTGGCGTGCCTCGCAGGTCGAGCCGGCGATGGCGCTGCGCTACGAATAAGCCTGCTCAGGCGGCGGGCAGCTCGATGATGAATCGGGTCCAGCCCGCCGCCGATTCGGCGCGAATGCTGCCGCCATGGGCGCGGACGATGGATTGGGTAATGGCCAGGCCCAGCCCGGCATGCTCGCTGCTGCCGGCCCGGCGTGCCGGATCGGCGCGGTAGAAACGGTCGAACAGGCGCGGCAACAGCGCCGCGTCGATTGGCTCGCCGCGATTGGCGACTTCCAGGTGAATCCCGCCGTCGCATTCTTCGATACTGATCCTGATCTCTCCATCGCCGGGGGTGAAGCGCAGGGCATTGTCCAGCAGGTTGGACAGGGCGCGCCGCAGCATATGCCGGTCGCCGGCCAGGATCGCTTCTCCCGTGCGGCTCAAGCCAACCCCGGTGTCCTCGGCCAGCGCGCCGTAATACTCCAGCAACGCATCCGCTTCCCCGTGCAGCGCCAGCGGCTCGCGATTGGGCATCAGCAGGCCGTGGTCGGCCTTGGCCAGGTACAGCATGTCGTTGACCATCTGCGCCATCCGTTGCAGCTCTTCCAGGTTGCCGTGCAGGGCTTCCCGGTATTCGTCCAGGCTGCGCGGGCGGGTCAGGGTGACCTGGGTGTGGGTCAACAGGTTGGACAGCGGCGTGCGCAGCTCATGGGCGATATCTGCGGAGAAGGCTGAAAGGCGCTGGAAGGCGTCGTCCAGGCGTTCGAGCATGGCGTTCATGGTGCCGGCCAGCTCCGCCAGTTCCACGGGCATTTGCTCGACCGGAAGGCGCGTGGTCAGCGAGCGTGCGGACACGCTGGCGGCCACTTCGCCCATCCGGCGCAAGGGGCGCAGGCCGCTGCGCGCGGCCCAGGCGCCGAGCAGCGCAGTGGCCAGGGCGCTGAGGCCGACGGTCAGCCAGATCAGGTGCTGCATGCGCTGCAGGAAATGCTGGTGGTGGGTGATATCGAGGTACAGGGTCAGTCGGGCATCCGGCAATTGCACGTCGAGGCTGCGGTAATCGCTGTGGTCGGCGTGCAGGGTAGCGAGGCCTGGCGTGCCCGGGCTGTCGGGCAGGTTGCTGCGGCTGGCGAACCACAGGCTGCCGTCCGGGCCTTGCAGGCGCAGGGCGAGATCCGCCTGGTGAGCCAGTTCTTCCTTCAGCCCGGGAAGCCGGGATTCGAGGGAGGCAGGGCTGTCGACACCTTCAAGGATCCGTTGCAGCACTGGCAGGCGGCTGTTCAGCAATTGCTGGTCCAGCTCGACGAAATGCGCCTCGCTGGCGCGGCTGAACAGTATGCCCGCCAACAACGAAACCACCGCCGTGCAGGCAGCGAACAGCAGGGCCAGGCGTGCGCCGAGGGACAGGCGGGGCATCAGGCTCGACGCTCTTCCAGCACATAACCCATGCCGCGCACCGTATGGATCAGCTTGTTCTCGTGGGCGTCGTCGATTTTCAGGCGCAGACGGCGGATCGCCACTTCGATGACGTTGGTGTCGCTGTCGAAATTCATGTCCCAGACCTGCGAGGCGATCAGCGACTTGGGCAGCACTTCGCCCTGGCGGCGCAGGAGCAGTTCGAGCAGGGCGAATTCCTTGGCGGTCAGGTCCAGGCGCTGGCCGGCGCGTTCAACGCGACGGCGGATCAGGTCCAGGCGCAGGTCGGCCAGGCCGAGGGTGGTTTCCTGCGCCGGATTGCTGCCGCGGCGCAGCAGGGTGCGGACCCGGGCCAGCAGCTCGGAAAAGGCAAACGGCTTGACCAGGTAATCGTCGGCACCCAGTTCCAGGCCGTGGACGCGGTCCTCGACGGCATCCCGGGCGGTGAGGAACAACACCGGCACGCTGTGGCCGGCGTCGCGCACCGCCTGGAGAATCTGCCAGCCGTCGCGGCCAGGCAGCATTACGTCAAGAATCAGCAGATCGTAGTCGCCGGTCAGGGCCATGAACTGGCCGGTTTCACCGTCGCTGGCCAGTTCTGTGCTGAACCCGGCCTCGCTGAGGCCCTGGCGCAGGTACTGGCCGGTCTTGGCCTGGTCTTCGACGATCAGCAGTTTCATTGGGGGACTCGGCTCGGGATGACGGTGACGTTATACCTGTCCGGCGAAGGAGCAGGGCGAAGCTGACAAAGTTGTAATCTTTTCGTCAGGTCGATGCCAGCGCGGTTTTTGCACCATGGCCCCCTGAACCGATTGCAACGAGGTACCCCGATGAAACGCGCACTGACCACCGTCCTGTTTACCTTGCTCAGCCTGCCGGCCCTGGCGGCACCGGACCAGGGGTTCGCCTTCGGCCAGCCAGCCCCGGCGGCCAAGGCGACCCGGACCGTCGAGGTGACCCTGGGAGACATGTACTTCGAGCCGCGTACCCTGGAGGTCAAGGCCGGCGAAACCGTGCGTTTCGTGGTGATCAACAAAGGGCAGGTGGCTCATGAGTTCAACCTCGGCGATGCGGCGATGCATGCGGCGCACCAGAAGGAAATGCTCGCCATGGCGCAGATGGATCACTCGAAAATGGGCCACGGCGATATGAACCACGGCATGCAGCACGACGACCCCAACACGGTTCTGGTCCAGCCCGGACAACGGGGGGAACTGACCTGGACGTTCAGCAATTCCGCGCCCATCGAGTTCGCTTGCAATGTGCCTGGCCACTATCAGGCGGGGATGGTCGGCACGCTGAATATCGCCCGGTGAGCCATCCATGGCTCAAACCCGATAAACTACGACAATTTCGTCCTTCAGGTTTGAGCCATGCACCCCGCTGCAGAACACTCCCCGCTGGGTAAATCCAGCGAATACGTCTCCACCTACACCCCGTCCCTGCTGTTTCCCATCCCGCGCCTGGCGAAGTGGGCGGAGCTGGGCGTCAGCGGTGACAACCTGCCGTGGCAGGGCGTCGACTTCTGGAACTGCTTCGAGCTGTCCTGGCTGCTGCCTTCGGGCAAGCCGGTGGTGGCGATCGGCGAGTTCGCCATTCCTGCCGACTCGCCGAACATCATCGAGTCCAAGTCGTTCAAGTTGTATCTCAACTCGTTGAACCAGACGCCATTCGACTCCACCGAGGCGTTGCAGGCGTGCCTGGTGAAAGACCTCAGTGCCGCCGCCGGCAAGCCTGTGGGCGTGCGCATCCGCAGCCTGGGTGAAGTGTCTGGGGAGGGCGTAACGAGCCTGCCGGGGCAGTGCATCGACGATCTTGATGTCAGCATCAGCAACTATGAGCAGCCGCAGCCGGAACTGCTGCGCTGCAACCGGGACAAGCCGGTCGAGCAGGTACTGCACAGCCATTTGCTGAAATCCAACTGCCCGGTCACCGGCCAGCCGGACTGGGGCAGCGTGGTGGTGGACTATCGTGGGCCGGAGCTGGATGCCGCGAGTCTGCTGAGCTATCTGGTCAGCTTCCGCCAGCACGCGGACTTCCATGAGCAATGCGTGGAGCGGATCTGGCTGGACCTCAAGCGCCTGCTCGATCCCGAGCACCTGACCGTGTACGCGCGCTATGTGCGGCGTGGCGGGCTGGATATCAATCCGTACCGGAGCATGGGGCCGGTCGAGGTGGATAACCGGCGGTTGGTGCGGCAGTAATCTGTAAAGCTCCGCGAACCCTGTGGGAGCGGGTTTACCCGCGATTACGGTAGTGGATTCACCGACGCAATCGCGGGTGAACCCGCTCCCACAGGGGCCGCAGCGTTCTCTTGATCAGTGTTTCAGATTCCCATGCTCTGCAAGCTTTGCACGATATTGCGCAGGGTCGCCGTCAGCCCCGGGTGATCCACCTCGAAGCGCTCCACCGCCAGGTTCACACCGTCCACCAGGTTGTTGTCCTGGGTCGCGGCCTCGAGCTTGATCTGGGCATCGATCTGCTGCATCAGTTCATGCAGGTGGAGGCGCTCTTCTTCCGAGAGCGGCGGATCCTGCTCCAGTTGCTGGCGCAGGGTGTCGAGCTGGTGTTGCAGATCGCTGTTGGACATGGCGATTTCCCTTCTATCAATAGGCACAGCCATGGACCGTCGACACTGGCGAAAGGTCCATGCGACGTTTGACAGATTAATCCACGCCGCCCCGCTTTGCATGATCCGGATCAGGGCTTCTCGCCCTTGATCCGGCGCTGGCCGATATCCGCCAGGCAGTCCGCCAGTTCCTGCAGATGGTCGATCACCGAGTGGACGCCAAGCCCGAACAATTGCAGGGTGGCCTGGCCGCGCCTGTGCTCGCGCTGCTTGTCGTCCAGCGCCTGCCATTGTTCCTGCGACAGGCCGCACAGCGGCCCGCAGGCGGCCAGGCCGATGGTCCACAGGCCGGCATTGAGGCCGGCCTGGAGCAGGCGCGGATCACCACTGACCAGCACGCAGCCGTCGAGCCGGGCGACGTCGATCTGCATCAGCGCTTTCCAGCACGCATCCGGGGCCGGCCATGGCCTGGCATCGCCATGGTGGACCGGGTGCAACCAGCCGGGCAGGGCATGGCTGAGGTGCTTGCCGTGCTCGGCGGCGACATCATCGAGCCAGGCGCAGGGCACTTGGTGCCGATGCAGCCAGGCAAGTGCGTCGAGCGCGCCGGGCGTGGGCCGGGCCGCAACCGTCCCGGCCGCGTCCAGGCCGGTCCCGCCGAAATCGACCAGGCAGCCACGTAGTCCGAACAACAGCGCAGTGAAGGCGGGAGCATGAGGCATGGCAACATCCTTGAAATAGCCGGGACCTTACCGATCGCGGATGACGATTTGGTGACGGGCCGGTCAAGCCGGTGGCGTCAACTATTTGCGACGCGGCCTTCGCCAGGCTTTATACTTGTTTACTTTGGCGCGGAGCCCGGCGGCTCCGTTCGACCTTCATCCAGGAGAATTGCTATGCGTGGGATCGGTACGGGAGTGCTCGATCGTTTGTTCCGGGCCAGTGTCTGCGCGACCGCGCTGCTGGCGCCGCTGGCGGCCCAGGCGGCTACCGAGGAGGACCCTTGGGAAAGCGTCAACCGGCCCATCTTCCGTTTCAACGACACGGTCGATACCTATGCGCTGAAACCCCTTGCCCAGGGCTACCGCTACATCACCCCGCAATTCCTCGAGGATGGCATCCACAACATCTTCCGCAACCTGGGCGACGTGACCAACCTGGCCAACAACATCCTCCAGCTCAAGCCCCATGCGGCGGGCGTGGATACCGCGCGGCTGATCGTCAACACCACCTTCGGCCTCGGTGGCTTCTTCGATGTCGGCACCAAGATGGGCCTGCAGCGCAACGACGAAGACTTCGGCCAGACCCTCGGCTACTGGGGCGTCGGTAGCGGGCCCTACGTGATGCTGCCGCTGCTCGGCCCGAGCACGGTGCGCGATGCCCTGGCCAAGTACCCGGACACCTACACCGAGCCCTACCAGTACATCGACCACGTCCCGACCCGCAACACCATCCGCGCGGTCGATGTGGTGGATACCCGGGCCAGCCTGCTGCAGGCCGAGAAGATGATCCAGGGCGACAAATACATCTTCATTCGCAACGCCTACCTGCAGAACCGCGAGTTCAAGGTCAAGGATGGTCAGGTCGAAGACGATTTCTGATTTGTTGCCAAATGCAAAAAAAAACGCGGGCTGCGGGTTGATGCCTTCCAGCCAGTATTTCGGGGCCGCTATGCGGCCCCGAATCGTTCGGATGACAAATATTGCATGCGGTCATCCTTCCATTGGGTTGCCACAAAACGGTTTTTTATAACCACCGGTGATTTGCCCGCCATGCCCCGTCGCAAGCGCACTGCTGTACGCTTGAAACGCCTGACGGATGGGAGTACCGTCTGCGCCTTACAGGGCACCTCTGCCTGTTGCCGGTCAGGCGTTCCGACCGCAACCCGTAAACGCAGAGAGGCTAGAAGAGAATCCAGTACGTGAGCTCCAGCCTGTCGAGCCACCTACGCCAACCTATTTCTGGCGCCGTTTGCCCACATGCAGAAAACCAGTGCAACGCTGCTGATAATCGATGACGACGACGTGGTGCGCGAGAGTCTCGCCGCCTATCTGGAAGACAGCGGTTTCAGTGTCCTGCAGGCGAGCAATGGCCAGCAGGCTCTCGAAGTGTTCGAACAGGATCGGCCCGACCTTGTGATCTGCGATTTGCGCATGCCGCAAATGGGCGGTCTCGAGCTGATCCGCCAGGTCACCGAGCGCGCGCCCGACCTGCCGGTGATCGTGGTTTCCGGTGCCGGGGTGATGAACGATGCCGTCGAAGCCCTGCGTCTCGGTGCTGCCGACTACCTGATCAAGCCCCTGGAAGACCTCGCCGTGCTCGAGCACTCGGTGCGCCGTGCCCTCGACCGCGCGCGCCTGGTGCTGGAAAACCAGCGCTACCGTGACAAGCTCGAAGCTGCCAATCGCGAACTGGAAGCCAGCCTGCACCTGCTGCAGGAGGACCAGACCGCCGGACGCCAGGTGCAGATGAACATGCTCCCCGAAAACCCATGGCAGTGTGGCGGGTTCTCCTTCGAGCACCAGATCATTCCGTCGTTGTACCTGTCTGGCGATTTCACCGACTACTTCCGCGTCGACGAGCGGCGTATCGCCTTCTACCTGGCGGACGTTTCCGGACATGGCGCATCTTCGGCGTTCGTTACCGTATTGCTGAAGTTCATGACCACCCGGCTGCTGTTCGAATTCAAGCGTGCCGGTTCGCTGCGTGACTTCAAACCGTCGGAAGTGCTCAGCCACATCAACCGCGGCCTGATCAACTGCAAGCTGGGCAAGCACGTGACCATGGTCGGCGGTGTCATCGACGAAGAAACCGGTCTGCTGACCTACGCCATCGGTGGCCATCTGCCGCTGCCGGTGCTGTTCACCCCGGGGCAGGGCCGCTATCTCGAAGGGCGTGGCCTGCCGGTCGGTCTGTTCGACGAGGCGAGCTACCAGGACCATGTGCTGGAGCTGCCGGAGAAGTTCAGCCTGACCTTGCTTTCCGACGGCATTCTTGACCTTTTGCCCGGCGAGACACTCAAAGATAAAGAAGCGGCCCTGCCTGAGATCATCAGGGACGCGGGCGGCAGCCTGGATGGCCTGCGCCGACGATTCGAATTGGCTACGCTTGGGGAGATGCCGGATGATATCGCCCTATTGGTGTTGAGCAGGAACCTTCAATGAGTACCGGTAGAATCCAGTTCGCCGAACAGAACGGCACCTTTGTTCTGAAATTTGTCGGTGAAGTGCGCCTGACCCTGTGTTCGGCGCTGGATGCAACTATTGAGAAGATCTTCACCGCGCTGAATTTCTCGGCGATCGTCATCGATCTGACGGAAACCCAGAGCATCGACAGCACCACGCTCGGCCTGCTGGCCAAGCTGTCGATCCTGTCGCGGCAGAAGGTCGGCCTGCTGCCGACCGTGGTCACCACCCACGCCGACATCACCCGCCTATTGCAATCGATGGGCTTCGATCAGGTGTTCAACATCGTCGATCGCCCGATTCCCTGCCCGGAATGCCTGACCGACCTGCCGTCCCAGGATCAAGACGAGGAAGTGGTGCGCTCGAAGGTGCTGGAGGCGCACAAGATCCTCATGGGGTTGAATGACTCCAACCGGGATGCCTTCCATGACCTGGTGAGTGCGCTGGAGCGCAGCTAGCTCTCCAGGGCGTCATCGCTGGCAAGCCAGCTCCCACAGGTCCAGCGGTGTATGCGGTCACTGTGGGAGCTGGCTTGCCAGCGATGACGCCCTCAGTCTCGCCGCAAAAACTCGGTAGCCTCCGCGCCATCCGCATTCAGCTGATAGATCCGCTCCGGCTGCCCCGCCTCATTGAAGAACACCTGCCCCAGCCCCGCGCTGTTCCACAGCCGCTCCCCGGCCTCGCTATGGCTCGGCACCCGCGGCACCACCTCCATCGAGCGCCGCCGGGTAAACCAGTTCAGTGGCGAACGCGGTGAATACAGCCAGCGATTCAAGCGGTCGAACACCTCCAGCAAGCGCGCCGGAAAGCGGTTCTTGATGCCGCTGCTGGTGATCTGCCACAGGTGCGGACTGCGCTGGCGATGGCGAATCAGCACCTCGTAGACGAACGAATAATGCACGTCCCCGGACAGGATCACGTAATGCCCCGGTGTGCGTGAGTGGCGAAAGATGTTCAGGATGACCTGCGCCGCACCGCGGTGTGCCATCCAGTTTTCCGCGTCCACCAGCAGCGGGTAGCCGCACCAGCTGAATACCTTCTGCACCGTCTCGATCAGCTTCACCCCGAAGATCGGCGCCGGCGAGACGATGATTGCCGAGGGATGGTCGAGCAGGGCCTGTTGCAGCTCGCTCAGCGCTTCCCAGTCGAGCAGGCCCGAAGGCTTCTGCAGGTTGCTTTCGCTGCGCCAGCGCCGGGTGCGGGTGTCGAGCACCAGCAGGGGCGGGCTGGTCGGCAGGACGAAATGCCATGCGCTGAAACGCAGCAGGTCGTTGATCAGTTCGTCCTGCACCGGGCTGTCCAGGTGGCCATCAGCTCCGGTGCTGGCGAACAGCCCACGGCACTTGTCCAGCAGGTCGGCAAAGGCATCCGGATTGTTGCCCCAGCCCTGGCACAGCAGGTAGGCAAGCAGGGCGTTGCCGATGATTCGGCGGGAGAAGGGATGGCCATACGCGGTTTCCTCCCACTGAGCCGAGAGGTTCCAGTCATCGGTGACATCGTGGTCGTCGAAGATCATCAGGCTCGGCAAGTGCGCCAGCACCCGGGCGGCAGCACCCAGCCCGTCGACGAAGCCATCCAGGCACTGCTGTTCGGAGCGGTAACGGCTTGCTAGACGCGGTTCGAGGGGCGGCACCTGTGTCTCGATCAGCGTCCATGGCACCGGCGACCAGACCAGCAGGTACATGGCCAGCGTCTCGGCGAAGGTCACCAGATGGTTGTCGGCATTGCTGCTGGTGAAGATCGGCTTGCGTGTACCGCCGAAAAAACGCTCGCGCAGGGACTGGTTGCTTTTCAGCGCAGGCAGCAGGTCGCCCCGGTGGTAATAGCTGGCGGGATGGCTGTACAGCTCGGTACTGTCGCGGATCACTGCGCCATCCAGGCATTCCTCGAACAGGCCAAGGCGCTGGATCAGGGCATGGATGGCGCGCAGCATGGGCCCGGCGACGTCATCGGCATAGATCTGGTCGCCGCTCATCATCAGCAAGGCCGGGCGTTCATTGCCCTCATGGGCGGCGGCCAGCAGGCGATCGGCGCAGAGCAGGCCGTCGGCTGCGGGGTGGTGGGGCTTGCGGCACGAACCATGGAGCAATTGATCCAGGCGCGAGCGCACCACCAGGTCCGGACGCGTTGCGCCGGCATACAGCAGGTGTGGCGCCCATTCGGCTATGCCCTTGCCCTCGACCAGCAGGTCGTAGCCGATCCGCTTGTCGCACGGCAGTGGGATATCCAGCTGGACATCGATCAGGTGAACGAAGGCATGACGGCCTACCGGCAGGATCTGGCAGCGGGTTTCGTCCAGGGGCAAGCGCAGCGGTTCGGGGGTGTCGAGGTGCAGTTCGGCCTGCAACGGTCGCGAGGCGACCAGCCATAGCACCACGCGACGGTCTTCCAGGCGGCGCAGCAGCGGCCCGGCGAGTACCAGCGGCAATGACGGGGAATTGGACATCAGGACGGGCAATCGTCTGCCAGTAGTTGCGAAGGAGGCGGGACTTTCCCCGCTGTCGCCGCTACTGGCAAACCGATATTTGTATCAAGCTTTTGCAGAGAGCAGGGCTTCGAGTTTTTCCTGGTCACGGGCGAACTGGCGAATGCCTTCGGCGAGTTTCTCGGTGGCCATGGCATCTTCGTTGAACGCCCAGCGGAACTGGCTTTCGTTCAGCGTCTGGCGCGGTTCGCCGGCGGCACCCGGCGCCAGCTTGCGCTCCAGGTTGCCCTGGTCGTCGCTCAGCTGTTGCAGCAGCTCGGGGCTGATGGTCAGGCGGTCGCAGCCGGCCAGTTGCTCGATCTGGCCGATGTTGCGGAAGCTGGCGCCCATGACCACGGTGTCGTAGCCGTTGGCCTTGTAGTAGTTGTAGATGCGGGTCACCGACTGCACGCCGGGATCTTCCGCACCGACATACTCCTTCCCGGTGGACTTCTTGTACCAGTCGTAGATCCGCCCTACGAACGGCGAGATCAGGAAAACCCCGGCATCGGCGCAGGCGGCAGCCTGGGCGAAGGAGAACAGCAGGGTCAGGTTGGTCTGGATGCCTTCCTTCTCCAGGACTTCGGCAGCGCGGATACCTTCCCAGGTCGAGGCCAGCTTGATCAGCACGCGGTCGCGGCCAACGCCGGCCTGGTCGTACAGTTCGATCAGCGTGCGAGCCTTGCCCAACAGGGCGGGCTGGTCGAAGGACAGGCGCGCATCCACTTCAGTGGAAATGCGGCCTGGAATCGCTTTCAGGATGCCGCTGCCCACCGCCACCGCGAAGGCGTCGCAGGCCAGGTCGACATTGCCCTTGCTGCCGCGGATCGCCTGGTCGAGCAGGTCGGCGTAGCCGGGCATGGCGGCGGCCTTGAGCAGCAGGGAAGGGTTGGTGGTGGCATCGACCGGCTTGAGACGGCTGATCGCGTCGATATCGCCGGTATCGGCGACGACCGTGGTGAACTGCTTGAGTTGTTCCAGCTTGGAAGTCATGAGCGTGCTCTGTCCTGTGCGGTGCGACGACATTACCCGAGCGCCGCCAGCGGCTCAAGGGCCGGGCCGGCGGGGTTTCGGGAGGGTAAGTCTTCGAGTGCGGACGCGCCCGTGGGTTCCTAGTGGCCTTTTAGCAATTCTGCGGCTTGATCAAGCAATCCAAGTGGATCGTCGGTCTTGTGCACATCCACCGAAAGCAACTGGCGGAAGCGCCGGGCGCCCTTGAAACCCTGGGCCAGGCCGAGCACATGGCGGGTGACGTGGTGCATCGCTCCGCCGGCCGCCAGATGCGCGGCGATGTACGGCTTGAGCTGCTCCAGCGCTTCGGCGCGGGTGATGACGGGGGCGCTGCTGCCGAACAGTTGCTGGTCCACCTGGGCCAGCAGGTAGGGGTTGTGATACGCCTCGCGGCCCAGCATCACGCCGTCGAAGGTCTTCAGATGCTCGTGGCATTCCTCGAGCGTCTTGATGCCGCCGTTGAGGATGATTTCCAGGTCCGGAAAGTCGTGCTTCAACTGCGCTGCGATGTCGTAGCGCAGGGGCGGGATCTCGCGGTTTTCCTTGGGCGACAGGCCTTCGAGGATGGCGATCCGCGCATGCACGGTAAAGCTGCGGCAACCGGCATCGCGCACCTGGCCAACGAAATCGCACAGCTCGGCATAGCTGTCACGGCCATTGATGCCGATGCGGTGCTTGACCGTCACCGGAATCTGCACGGTATCGATCATCGCCTTCACGCAGTCGGCCACCAGCGCCGGATGGCCCATCAGGCAGGCGCCGATCATGTTGTTCTGCACCCGATCGCTGGGGCAGCCGACGTTCAGGTTCACCTCGTTGTAGCCGGCCACCTCGGCCAGCTTCGCACAGGCCGCCAGGTCCGCCGGCACGCTGCCACCCAATTGCAGGGCCAGCGGGTACTCCGCGGCGTCATGCCCGAGGAAGCGCGCGCTATCGCCATGAAGCAGCGCACCGGTGGTGACCATCTCGGTGTAGAGCAGCGCATGGCGCGAGAGCAGGCGCAGGAAGAACCGGCAGCGGCGATCGGTCCAGTCCATCATCGGCGCCACGCTGAAGCGGCGGGACAGGACAGCGGGCTCGGTGTGCGGTGTGGCGGTGGGTTCTGGGAGCATTTTTCGACTACGTGGTATGGGGGCTCGTCAGGGTTACTTCGGCTGGTGGGCGCAAAGGGCGGTGATCGAGAAAAGGGCGCCAGTTTACCAGTATGGGCGGGGGTTGGCTTGTCGGAGCGCTGGCCAGGAGAATGCCGGGTTGATTTCCCTCGGGCCGGCGTTAACCTTGAGCCCTCGAGATGATTCTTCAATCGGCCCTGTGGCCGTCGCCGGAGTGCCAGGCCGTTGAGCCGTTACCAGCCCCCTTTGACCCTGACCTCGCGCATGCTGGCCCTGACCGCCGAGATAGCCGAGCGCGTAGGGCGGTTGTGCGCCGTGCATGAGGACGCCCTGACCCCGCAACTGCGCCGGGGTAATCGCATCCGCACCATCCAGGCATCTCTCGCGATCGAGAACAACACCTTGAGCGTCGAGCAGGTGACTGCGGTGCTGGAAGGCAAGCGCGTGCTTGGCCTGCCACGGGAAATCCAGGAAGTGCGCAACGCCTTTTCGGCCTACGAGGCCATGCCTGGCTGGCATCCGGCCCGTCGCGATGATCTGTTGGCGGCCCATGCGTTATTGATGCACGGACTGATCGATGATGCCGGTCACTACCGAAAGGGCGGTGTCGGTATCTATCGAGGTGACCGTTTGCTGCATATGGCACCACCGGCCAGCCGTGTAGCGCAGTTGATGGACGATCTGCTGGATTGGCTGGAGCGCAGTGAGCTGCATCCGTTGATAGCCAGTTGCGTGTTCCATTACGAGTTCGAGTTCATTCACCCTTTCGCGGATGGCAACGGACGTATGGGGCGACTATGGCAGACATTGATCCTCAGCCAGTGGCGAGCGGTCCTCGCCTATCTGCCAGTGGAAAGCGTGATTCGTGAACAACAGGATGCTTACTACGAGGCTCTGGCCCTGTCGGATAAGGTTGCCGAGGCGACGCCTTTCGTTGAGTTCATGCTGGGCGCGCTGCGCGAAGCGTTGCTTGAGAGCGATACCACCGCACAAGTAACCGCACAAGTAACCGCACAAGTAACCGCACAAGTAACCGCACAAGTAAGCGAACAAGTAGAACGCCTGGTGGAAATTCTCCGGCCCGGGGAGGCATTGAAGGCCAGTGAACTGATGCAACGCCTGGGGCTGACTCATCGCCAGGCATTCAGCAATAGCTATCTCAAGCCAGCCTTGGCGGCCGGTGTGATCGAGATGCTGAATCCCGACTCTCCCCGCAGCCCGGCGCAAAAGTACCGTCGAACGTCCAGGGCATAGCCCGCGGCCCACCTATACTCACCGCTCCCAGTCCCCACCCGGAGCCCTCATGGAGCGGAGAAAGTCCGGTTTCATCGCCATCTTCCATCTTCTCCAGGCCCGTGCCCGGGGCAATCCGCGGCGTACGGTGCTGCTGTGCTTCGCGGCGCTGTTCCTGATCACCTTCGTCCTCGCCTGTCGGCAATACTGGTTGGTCGAGGCCCGGGAACTGGATCATCGCCGATACAACCTGCATCTGCAGGCAATCATGATGGAGACCGCGCTGGCCACCGACCGCAAGCAGATGCAGTTCCTGCGTTCAACGGCCGAGCGTACCTTGCTTGCTGCCCGGGACTCGCCGTCGCAACCGCTGCCGGACCTGACGACCAACGCCGTGGTTGGCATCGATATGCTGCCTGGGGATGCGCCTGTGCGAATCCTTGGCGACGCGCGCCTGCAGGCCATCGCAGGGTTGACCCGCAGCCCTGGGCAATTAGCCGAGGATCTGCGTCTGGCGAGGCAGATGAGCCGCATGCTGGCGGTGCTGTACCAGGGCGGAAACCAGCTGGATCATCTGGTCTACGTGGCCAGCTCCGGCGTACTGGTGGCCTATCCGCCGCTCGATGATCGCCTGGTGGAGCCGCTGCTGCGCCAGTTCGCCGCCTCGTCGTTGTACAGGACGCCGCAGACGCCCTCCGGTGAGTTCGACGTTCGTTTCAGCACGGCTCCCGGGCATTTCATCGACAAGGGGCCGCGGCTGCTGCTCGGTACGCCTTTGCTGGTAAACGGCCTGCCGCGCGGCGCGGTGATACTCGATGCGCCGCAGCAGCGGGTGCAGGAATATCTGCATCGCACCACGCCCGAGGGCGAACACCATGTCTTGCTGGATGATTCCGGTACGCTGATCGCCTCCAGCGAGCGCAATTTCGATGTCCGGCAGGACCTCACCGCTCTGTTTGGCGAGGCTGCCGATGCAGACACCGACCTGCGCGGTGCCGGGATGGTCGATTATGGCCGGGGGCCGGTGTTGTACCGCGAACTGGAGGGCACCCGGGCGCTGTTGTTGGCGCATATCCCATCGGCCGGTTTGCGCTGGGCGGTGATTTCCCAGTTCAGCACGCTATTCGTCTGCCTCTGGCTATCGCTTGGCGTGCTGCTGGTGATCACCCTGCTGATCGTCGATCGCCTGCTTCTCGGCCAGCTCGCCGTCAACGAGCGCCTGCGCGACCTCGGTCTGGTCGATCCGCTGACCCGCCTGGCCAACCGCCGCCGCCTGCAGACCGACTTCGACGGCCTGGCCCGACGCCTCAAACGCCAGCAGCCGATGGTCCTGCTGATGCTCGACATCGACAGGTTCAAGCTGATCAACGACAACTGGGGCCATTCCACCGGCGACGAAGTGCTCAAACACCTGGCGACCCTCTGCTCGGCGCTGGTACGCCCGCAGGACCTGATGGCCCGCTACGGTGGCGAGGAATTCTGCGTGCTGATGCCCGGCATCGCCATCGAACAGGCCAGTGTCATGGCCGAAACCTTGCGCGCGGCGGTGGCGCAGTCGGTGTGCCTGCCCAATCCGCAGACCATGCTCAGTACAGCGCCTTCGCCGGAAGTGCGCTTGACCATTTCGATTGGTGTCGCCGAGCTGTTGCAGGATGACTGCCATTCGCTGGAGGAACTGGTCGCCCGGGCGGACCGGCGCCTGTATGCGGCCAAGCAGAACGGGCGCAACCAGGTTGTGGCGGATGACGCATTAGTGGCGATGAGGCAAACTTGAGGCTCAGGTATCGATTGCCTATTTCGGTTTTAGCTTTGCACTCTCTGCCTTGTTGAATTTCAAGTCCGCTGCCGACGCAGAACTACCTTGGACGATGGCGTCGACTGGGCAGTGGCCAACACACTCCCCGCAATCGAGGCAGGCGACCGGATCGATGACAGCCCTGTCTTCTGCCAAGAAAATGCAGCTCACAGGGCATTCCGGTACACAGGATTGGCTGTATATACATTCTTCGGTCACAACATAAGCCATGGCAGCAGTCCTCGCTCAACGAGCCTGAGCCTTCATGCTAGTTTTTCCGCCGTCAGCGCAAACCTGACAGAAATGCCAGTTTTCAATATCGATTTGAAATCATCCTCGGGTTTGTCCAACCGAAGGGCAATATCATTGGTGCAGAGTTACCTGATGACCCCACTTCCCCGGATTCAGCGTTACATCGACAACGGCAGCCTGTTCGCAGTGATGGCTGCACTGGGCTTCAGCCTCAAGGCGATCTTCGTCAAGCTCGCCTACGCCGCCGGCACGGTGGACGCGATCACGCTGCTGGCCTTGCGCATGGCCCTTTCCCTGCCGCTGTTCCTCTGGCTGGTGTGGTCCAGCCGCCACCACGTCAATGCGCCACTGACCTGGGGTAGCGTGGGGCGGGTGATGTTGCTGGGGTTGTTCGGTTATTACCTGGCGAGCCTGTTCGATTTCTACGGTTTGCAATACATCAGCGCCGGGCTGGAACGGCTGATTCTCTTCCTCTACCCGACCCTGGTGCTGATCTTCCAGGCCGTGGCCCTTCGCGAGAAACCGACGTTGCGGGTACTGGCGGCGATGGGGCTGTGCTACTTCGGGCTGGGCATCGCCTTTGTGCATGACGTCAGTATGTCGGGGGGCGGCAACCAGGTGGTCATCGGTTCGCTGTGGGTGTTCGCCAGTGCCGTGACCTACGCCCTGTACTACTCCGGCACCGGGATGATGCTCAAAAGCATGAGTTCGATGCGCCTGGCCGGGCTGGCAGGGACGGCATCCTCGTTGATGGTGCTGGGGCATTATGCGCTGACCGCAGACTTCTCCCTGCTCGGGCAACTGCCCGCAGCGGTGTGGATCAACGCCTTGCTGATGGCGGTGTTCTCCACGGTATTGCCGATCTACTGGGTATCCCTGGCAATCCAGCGCATGGGCGCGACGCAGACTGCGGCCATAGGCAATCTCGGCCCGGTGCTGACGGTGTTCGCCTCGTGGGCGGTGTTGAGCGAGGAGATTTCGCTGTACCAGATTGTGGGGATGGGCCTGGTGTTGTTCGGGGTTTCGCGGTTGAAGCCTGGGAAGCCCAAGGTCGAGGCGGTGGTGGTCGGGAAGGATGTGGCTGCCTGAGGTTTTCTGGTGGTCTCAAGGGCCTCATCGCTGGCAAGCCAGCTCCCACAGTGACCCTGTGGGAGCTGGCTTGCCAGCGATGAGGCCATCAGCAACACCATCAAGCCGAAGATTTGACCCCATCTTCCAACGCCACACAAATCCGGTTCCGGCCCTCCTGCTTGGCCCGATACAACTGCTCATCCGCCACTTCGAACACCCTGGCCGCGTTCTCCGAGTGCAGTGGCCAGACCGCCACGCCCATGGATACGGTCATGTGCCCGATGGTTTCGAACGTCGTTTCCTCCACCACGCTGCGCAACCGCTCGGCCACCCGCGCCGCGGCTTCCGGCGTGGCCCCCGGCAGCAGCATGAAGAATTCCTCGCCTCCCGAGCGGCACACCACGTCGTTGTCCCGCGAGCAGCCGCGCATCAGCTCGGCCAGTGCCTGTAGCACTTCGTCGCCCACGGCATGCCCGAAGCGGTCGTTGACCTGCTTGAAGTGATCGATATCGATCGCCACCACGGCGAACGGGCGTTTTTCCGCCTGCCACAAGGTTACCGCCAGGTCCAGGCCGCGGCGGTTGCGCAGGCCGGTCAGCGGGTCGGTCTGGATATCGTGGTTGAGTTTGCCCAGGCGCTCGTGCAGCAGGTTCAGCCCGATCAGCAAGGCGCGCTTGAGCTCCGAGGACTCGAAATACCAGGAGCGCACGCCCTGGATATGCGTACTGGTTTCCGGCTCGCTGAGGCGATGCGCGCCGGCGGCCAGTTGCTTGAGCGGCTGGGCGATGATCCGCGAGAACCACCAGATCAGGATGAAACTGACGATGGCCAGCGGCACGGTCTTGGCGAACATGCTCAACAGCAGGTCGTTGAGGCCCTCCAGGGTCGCCTCGGTGGAGCGCTGCGCGACGATGCCCCAGTGCGCCGAGGGCACCGTGGCGAAGCCGGCCAGCATGTCCTGGCCTTTGCTGTTGATCACCCGCTGGGTCCCGCTCTGGCGATAGGCGAGGCTGTCGATCAGGCTGTTGGCGCCGACGATGGTGCCGACCCGGTCGGCGTCCGGGTGGTACAGCAGGCGCCGGTTGGCATCGACCACATAGAGGTAGGAACCGTTCTTGTAGTAATGCTCGCCAAGCAGTTCGTTGAGGATGCTCTTGTGCTTGAGGTAGATGCTTCCGCCCACCAGGCCCAGGTAGTTGCCGCCGCGATCGAACACCGGGTGGGAAACGAAGATGATCAGGTTATTGGTCGAGGAGATGTAGGGGCTGGAGATCAGCGGCTTGCGCTCGCGCAGCGCGGCGGCCGCGCCTTCGGACTGCAGCTTGCGCCCGACGATCTGCAGGGTGTCGGGGGAGGTGGACAGCACCACGCCCTGGGCATTGGTGACGATCACCGAGTTGAACGTGTTGGTCTGCAGCCGCAGGCGCGCCGCTTCGGCATCGAGAAAGGCGATATCGTCGAAATCCCGGGCCAGCAGATTGGCCGCGTAGGCCAGTTGCTGCTGTGAGGCTTGCAGGTAGGTTTCGGTACTGGAGGCCAGCTTCGACGCGTAGGCCAGGTTGGCCTCCAGGGCGTTATCGATCAGCAGCTGGTACTGCACGCGATAGCTGGCATGAAAGCTGTTGAGCAGGGTGACCAGCGCCGTGAGCAGCGTCAGCAGCAGAATGAGGCTGCGCAGGTCCCAGCGGAAGAACGTCTTGAACGGCACCGAAGCCCCCTTGCTTCTGATCACCTGGAATGGGTGCGCCAAGGGTAAAGCGACTTTCCCTCGATAGCCACAACGCGGGTAAGGCGATGGGCTGTCGGTCACGGTGATGGACCCGCGACTGGCGGCAGTAATATCATGGAGCTATCAATACGTGTGCCATGGAGGCGAGACCCGTTGATCCCCGGCTATCACCTGGCACCGGCTTCCCCTACCACCCGGTCGCCCGGCGCCGGAATCCATTGAGTAGAAGATGACGCCTCAGGACAACCGTTCCATCGAATTGTCGCTGGCTCAACTGGCCGCCCTGGACCGGGTGATGGCAATCGCCGAATTCACCCCGGACGGCACCTTGCTGCGGGCCAACGAAAACTTCCTGATGCTGATGGGCTACACGCTGGAACAGGTCACCGGTCGCCATCACCGCACGTTCTGCTCGGCCAAGCAGGTGCAGAGCGCCGACTATGCCGATTTCTGGCCGCGCCTGCGCGATGGCGGCGGCAGTTCCGGGATTGTCGAGCGGATCCGCAGCGACGGCCGCAGTTGCTGGCTCGAAGCGACCTACACCCCGGTGTTCGACGGCCAGGGCGAACTGACCCAGATCCTCAAGATCGCCACCGACATCACCCCGCGCCTGGCCTTGGAACGCATGCAGCAAGAGCGCCTGCGCATGCTGTCGCTGGTGGCCGACGCCAGCGATACGGCGGTGATGATCAGCGACAGCCAGCGCCGCATCGCCTACACCAACGCCGGCTTCGGGCGCATGTTCGGCTGGCAGGCCGAGGAGATCAAAGGGCGCAGCCCCATGGCCCTGCTGGTGCCGGAAAAGGACGAGCAAAGCATCGCCGAGTACTACGCCGAGCTGTACGCCGCCGGATCGATGCAGCGCGAAGAGATCGTCGTCGGCAAGCACGGGCAACGCTACTGGGCCAAGGTCGTGAGCAACCCGGTGTTCGATGCCGGCGGCCATCTGCAGCACACCGTGACCCTGTTCACCGATATCACCCAGGCCAAGATGCACGAGGCCCTGCAACACCGGGTGCTCGAAGCCATGGCCCGGGAACAGCCGTTGACCGAAGTGCTGGAGCTGATTTGCCTGGAAGTGGAACGCATCGCCCCGGAGCTGGCCGCCTCGATCCTGCGGGTCGACGACGAGGGGCAGTTGCATTCGCTGGCTGCGCCGAGCCTTCCGGGGGAATACAGCCGCCAGCTCAATGGCGTGCGCATCGGCCCGACGGTCGGGTCCTGCGGGACGTCGGCGTGGCGCAACGAAGCGGTACTGGTCGATGACATCCACAGCGATCCGCTGTGGGCCGACTACCAGGACCTGGCCAGCCAGCTGGGCTTTCGCAGTTGCTGGTCGACGCCGATCCGCAACAGCCAGGGCGCGGCCATCGGCACCTTCGCCTTCTATTTCCGTGAACCGCGCAACGTCGCTTCGGCGTTGTTCCACCAGCGCCTCGTGGACGCCTGTGCGCACCTGTGTTCCCTGGCCCTGGAGCGTGAGAACTCGCGCCAGCGGATCCGCCAGCTGGCCTATTACGACGCCCTCACCGGATTGCCCAACCGCAGCCTGCTGCAGGCCAAGGCCGACCAGGCGATCGCCAGCGCGGACCGCAATAACGAGCAGGTCGCGGTGCTGTTCATCGACCTCGATCGCTTCAAGCAGGTCAACGACTCCCTCGGCCATCCGGCCGGCGACGAACTGCTGCGCCAGGTGGCGAAGCGGATGCGCAGCGAACTGCGTGCCTCCGATATCGCCGGGCGGCTATCGGGCGATGAATTCGTGGTGATCCTGCCGCAATGCGACGGCGACCATGCCGCCGATGCGGTGGAGCGCATCCAGCTGCTGCTCAGCGAACCGCTGACCATTGCCCAGACCCACCTGGCGATTTCCGCCAGCGTCGGCGTGGCCATGTATCCCGCCGATGGCTGCGATGTCGAAACCTTGCTGCACCGCGCCGACATGGCCATGTACCAGGCCAAGAGCAGTGGTCGCGGCTGCTTCAGCTTCTTCAGCAGCGAGCTGAACAAGCTCGCCCAGGAGCGCCTGGCCCTGGAAAACGCCCTGCGCGAGGCCTTGCAGAAAGACCAGTTGCGCCTGCATTACCAGCCGCAGGTGGAAATGGCCACTGGCCGTCTGTACGGCGTGGAAGCCTTGGCACGCTGGACCCATCCGCAACTGGGCGAGATCTCCCCGGCGCGTTTCATTCCACTGGCGGAAGAGTGCGGACTGGTCGCCGACCTGGGGCGCTGGGCACTGCGCGAGGCGTGCCGGCAGTTGTCCGAATGGCGTGCCCGGGGCCTGGCGGTTCCGGCGGTGGCGGTAAACCTGTCGCCGACCAGTTTCCATAACCTCGACCTGCCACGGATGATCGCCGATACCTTGCGCAGCCATGACCTGGCCCCGGCGGACCTGACCCTGGAACTGACCGAGAACATCCTGCTGGACACCAACCCGAGCACCATGAAGACCATCGACGAGGTACATGCCCAAGGGGTGCGCCTGTCGATGGATGACTTCGGCACCGGGTATTCCAGCCTGAGCTACCTGCGGCGCCTGCCGGTGTCGGAGCTCAAGCTCGATCGCAGTTTCGTCGCCGACATCGAAACCGATGAAGCGGCCCGGGCCTTGAGCAACGCGATCCTCGGCATCGGCCGCAGCCTGCACCTGACGGTGGTGGCGGAGGGCATCGAGACCGAATCGCAGAGCATCTGGCTGGAGAAGCAGGGTTACCCGGTTGCGCAGGGCTATCTGTTCTCGCCACCGCTGGCGCCTGATGCGCTGGCCCGGTGGCTGGAGGAGCGGGTGGTGGTGATGGGGGAGGCTTAAGTCTTGGGGTGACTTTCAGGGCCTCATCGCTGGCAAGCCAGCGATGAGGCCCTGAGGATCACCAGAGCGCCAAGGTGTAACTCATGATCAAGCGGTTCTCGTCCAGATCATTGCCGAAGTGGCTGGAACGCACCGTCGCATTCCTCCATTTCACCCCAAGGTTCTTCAGCGGTCCGCTCTGGATCACATAGCCGATATCCATATCCCGCTCCCATTCCTTGCCGTCCGGTCGTCCTGCACCGAGGTCGATCGCGTCGCCACTCAGGTAGCGGGTCATGAAGGTCAGCCCGGGAATCCCGACGCTGGCGAAATTGAAGTCATAGCGCGCCTGCCAGGAACGCTCGTCCTTGTTGGCGAAGTCGCCGATCTGCACGAAGTTCACCAGGTACGCGTCGGCGCCATTGATGTAGGCGAAGCCGGTGTCGCCGCTCATGCGCTGGTAACCCAGGCCGAAGGCATTGCCGCCGATGCCGTAGGTGAACATCGCGCCCAGGGCCTTGTTGTCGACATTGCTGGCGCCGTCATCCAGCGAGCGGGCAAAGCGCAGGTCGCTCTTCAACGTCTGCCCGCCGCCCAGCGCCCAGGTGTGGCCGAGGCCGAGCATGTGCTGGCGATACAGGTGCTCGAGTTCGCCGTAGCTGTAGCTGGTGCTCAGGCTGTCGGTCCACTTGTAGTTGAGGTGGCCGAAGTTGAAGCGGTCGCTGGCATTGGAGCGGGTAACGATGCCCTTCGCCGCTCCGGTGGTGAGGCTGATGTCCTCGTAGTCCTGGGAGTCGCGCTGGTTGACCTGGCGCAACTGGCCGAGGTCGACGCTCAGGTTGCTGATTTCCTGAACCGTGAGCTGCCCACCTTCGAACACCTGTGGCAGCAGGCGCGAATCGTTGGACATGAGTACCGGCAACTTGGGAATCAACGTACCGAGTTTGAGCACGCTGTTGGACGCGCGGACCTTGGCGGTCAGGCCGAGGTCGCCATAGCTGTCCTGGGCACGCCTGGGCGCTTCGCGGTCACGCTGCAGCAGGCCGCTGCCGGCGCGGTCCGGGCTGGAGTCGAGCTTGAGGCCGAGCAGGCCGATGGCATCGACGCCGAAACCCAGGGTGCCCTCGGTAAAGCCGGATTCGTAGCGCAGCAGGAAGCCCTGGGCCCATTCGTCGATCTTCGACTGCGCGGCGCCGTCCTGGCGGAAGTCGCGGTTGAAGTAGAAGTTGCGCATTTCCAGGCTGGCCTTGCTGTCGTCGACAAAGGCGGCCTGGGCCTGGCAGCAGAGGAGGGCGAGGGCCAGCGGGGTAAGGGTGCGGTACATGCTTGGGATCTCTTGTTGTTGTTATGGAATCAGTGACTGGACGCGGCAGCGGCACCGAGGCCGGTCTGGGCGCGGACGAACTGGTCGTCGAAGGACTCGCGTTCACGGGCCGCGCGAGCGCTGTTGTCGAGCAGCGAGACGACCACGGTGACCAGGAACGCCAGCGGCATGGAGAACAGCGCCGGATGGTCGTAGGGGTAGATGGCCTGGGCGTTGCCCAGCACGGCGATCCACACCACCGGCGACAGGATCACCAGCACCAGCGCGCTGACCAGCCCGGTAAAGCCACCGGCCAGGGCGCCGCGGGTGGTCAGGCCTTTCCAGTACATGGCCATGATCAGCACGGGGAAGTTGGTCGAGGCGGCGATGCCGAAGGTCAGGCCGACAAGGAAGGCGATGTTCTGGTTCTCGAACAGCAGGCCCAGGCAGATCGCGACCAGGCCAAGGCCTACGGTGGCGAAGCGGGTCACGCGCATTTCCTGTTGCTCGGTCGCGCGGCCTTTCTTCAGCACTGTGGCGTACAGGTCATGGGAAATCGCCGAGGCCCCGGCCAGGGCCAGTCCGGAGACCACCGCCAGGATGGTGGCGAACGCCACTGCCGAGAGGAAACCGAGGAACAGGTTGCCGCCCACCGCCTTGGCCAGGTGCATGGCGACCATGTTGCCGCCGCCGATCAGCGCCGCCTTCACATCGCCACCGACGAAGAACTGCGGGTCGGTGCCGACGATGACGATGGCGGCATAGCCGAGGACCATCACCACCAGGAAGAAGAAACCGATGAAACCGGTCGCGTAGAACACCGATTTGCGCGCCTCCTTGGCGTTAGGCACGGTGAAGAAGCGCATCAGGATATGCGGCAGCCCGGCGATGCCGAACACCAGGCCGAGGGACAGCGAGGCGGCGTTGATCGGATCAGCCAGCATCGAGCCGGGGCCCATGATGTTCCAGCCCGTGGCATGGGCCTGGACCGCGCGGGCAGCCAGGGTTTCGAAGCTGAAGCCGAATTCGGCCATCGCCAGCAGCGCCAGGGTGGTGCCGCCGACAAGCAGCAGCACGGCCTTGATGATCTGCACCCAGGTGGTGGCGATCATCCCGCCGAAGATCACGTAGACCAGCATCAGCACGCCCACCACCATCACCGCCGTGCGGTAGTCGAGGCCGAACAGCAGCTTGATCAATTGCCCCGCACCGACCATCTGCACCACCAGGTAGCAGCACACCACCGTCAGCGAGCCGAAGGCGGCGAAGGTGCGGATGCGGGTCTGGTCGAGGCGGTAGGAGACGATGTCGGCGAAGGTGAAGCGCCCGAGGTTGCGCAAGCGCTCGGCCATCAGGAAGGTGATGATCGGCCAGCCGACGAAGAATGCCACGGTGTAGATGAAACCGTCGTACCCCTTGGCGAAGACCAGGCTGGACAGGCCCAGCAGCGTGGCGGCGGACATATAGTCACCGGCAATCGCCAGGCCGTTCTGGAAACCGCTGATACCGCCGCCTGCGGTGTAGAAGTCCGAGGTCGACCGGGTTTGCCGCGCGGCCCACCAGGTGATCGCCAGGGTACCCAGGACGAAGACAAAGAACATGCCGATGGCATGCAGGTTGACCGGCTGTTTTTCCGCGACCATCGGCGCGGCGAGGGCGAGCGTCGGGGCCAGCAGAAGGGCGCCGAGGCAAAGCAGGTAGCGGCTCATTTCAGTTCCTCCAGCAGTTGGCTGCTCATGGCGTCGAAGCGGGTATTGGCGCTGCGCACGTACCAGCCGGTGAGCAGCCAGGACAGCACGATCAGCGCTACCGCCAGTGGAATGCCGAGGGTCAGCTGGCGGCCCTCGGCCAAGGGTGCATGCAGCCAGTGCGGCTGGAAGGCCACCACCGCCATGAACAGGTAGTAGGCGCCCAGTACGGCGGCGCTGAGGGACCAGGACAGGCGCGAGCGCTCGCGTACCAGTCGCTGGAATTTCGGATTGGCGCGAATCCGCGCGCAGCGTTGGGCATGGGACAGATCGGTGCTGCTCATGGGTGGTGCTCCTTGGTTTTTCTTATGGTTGTGGTCCGGCACTTTTTTCGGCGTGCAGGTGGTCGTGGCGGCGGGCAGGGCCCGTCACCGGATTCGCGGATGAAATGCGGCTGGCGCGTCTAGGCGCCGGGGATAGGTGTTCGGAAGAGGGAGGGAGGACGGCTGGCGATGGAATGAGGAATCGACATGTGTGGCACCCGGCGGCTGATTGTTAGCTCTTGATGGTTGCTGCCTCCCTGTCGAGGGGAGGCTCCGGGGGAGTTATATAACAGTCTTGAGTTTTTATGGAAGTAATACCTGCTATATATAGTATTTGCACTATATTTAATTTGGATTTTATTGGGGTTTTTAGCCAAGGTGAGGCTGCTTAATGGATTAGTTACCAGATGGTCGGTTGCTGCTGATGGCCCTATCGCTGGCAAGCCAGCTCCCACAGTGTCCGCGGCGCTGCCGAACCTTGTGGGAGCTGGCGATGAGGCCAACACGGCCCTCAGCCAACCTCCGCCAACCGCGCCATCACGATTCCAGCTTCTTCCCGCAACGCCGCGCAAAACGCCTCCACAAACCCCGAAGACGCCCGGAACTCCGGCCGCACCAGCATCACCCGATACGGGATCGACACCTCCAGCCGTCGCACCTGCAAGCCTCGTCCGGCCTCGCGCAGCGCGCTCAGCGGATTGATGATCGCCACCCCCAGCCCCTCGCGGACCATGGCGCACACCGACGCGGCATTGGTCGTCTCGATCACCGTATGCCGCTCGACCCCGGCCTGGCGGAACTGCTCGTCCAGTTGCTGACGATAGATATCCCGCCCGGCCAGGTTGATAAAGGCCACGCCCTGGAAGTTCGTCACTGCCAGGCGCTGGCGCTCCAGCAACCCATGGCCGTCGGGCAGCACGCAGAGCATATCGGCGCTGAACAGCAATTCACCCCGGGTTCCACGCGGCACCTGCTCACCCTCGGTCAACCCCAGGTCATGGCGCTGGGCGCTGAGGGATTCCTCCAGCAATGGCGACTCCTGGGCGCTGATGCACAGCCCGACGCCGGCATGTTCGCGCTGGAACTGCTTGCACACCCGGGGCAGCAGGGTCTGGGAAAACAGCGGCAGGCAGGTCAGGTCCAGTTGCCCGTGCTCGAAGCGACGCATCGACTCCACGATGCTGTTGATCCGCTCCAGCCCGACATAGGAGCGTTCCACTTCCTCCAGCAGCATCAGCGCCTGGGCGGTAGGCAGCAGGCGCCCGCCCTGGCGGTCGAACAACTTCAGGCCGCTGAGGTTCTCCAGCCGCGCCAGCTCTCGGCTAACGGTCGGCTGCGAGGTAAACAGCAGGCGCGCGGCTCCGGTGACACTGCCGGCCAGCATGATGGCGCGGAAGACTTCGATATGGCGGACGGAAAGGGGCATGGCGGCGAGTCTGTTCGAAGAAAAGGGTCATATCAGAACTGAATGATCCGACAAAGAATAGATATTTTTCTGAATGGCTGCCGTTCGGCATCATGGCGATCTTTCCAATCCGCAGGATGTTTCCCGCAATGACCACGCCATCCGCCCTGGCCGCCGCCGCGCAGCAATTCCCCACGCCGTTCTGGACCTACGACGCCGCCGAGATCCGCGAGCGCATCACGCGCCTGGACTGCTTCGATGTGGTCCGCTTCGCCCAGAAGGCCTGCTCCAACCTGCATATCCTGCGCCTGATGCGCGAGCATGGCGTACGCGTCGATGCGGTGTCCCTCGGCGAGCTGGAGCGCGCGCTGCTGGCCGGCTACAGCCCGGAAGGCGACCCGGCGGGCGTGGTCCTGACCTGCGACCTGCTGGACCAGCCAACCCTGGCCCGTGTCGTCGAGCTCAAGGTCGAGGTCAACTGCGGTTCCATCGACATGCTCCGCCAGTTGGGCGAGCGCTCGCCGGGCCACCGCGTCTGGCTGCGCATCAACCCGGGCTTTGGCTATGGCCACAGCCGCAAGACCAACACTGGCGGGGAAAACAGCAAGCACGGTATCTGGCATGACGAAGTGGGTGACGCCCTGGCGGTGATCCGCCAATGCGGCCTGCACCTGGTCGGTATCCACATGCACATCGGTTCTGGCGTGGACTATGGCCACCTGGCCCAGGTCGGCGGGGCGATGGTCGCCACCATCAAGTCGCTGGACCACGATATCGAGGCGTTCTCCATCGGTGGTGGCCTGTCCACGCCGTACCGCGACGGCGATGTGGCGGTGGATGTGCAGCGCTACGCCAGCACCTGGCAGCAGGCGCGGGAAGAGATTGAGGCGTTCCTTGCTCATCCGGTGCGCATGGAGATCGAACCGGGGCGTTTCCTGGTGGCCGAGTCGGGTCGCCTGGTGACCGAGGTGCGGGCGGTGAAGCGGGCGGGCAGCCGCCAGTTCGTGTTGGTGGATGCCGGTTTCAACGACCTGATGCGTCCGGCCATGTATGGCGCGTACCACCATATGAGCGTGCTGGACGCCGCGGGCCGTGCCGAAGTGGAATGCGTGGTGGGTGGGCCGTTGTGCGAGTCCGGCGATGTCTTCACCCAGGACGACCAGGGCCTGGTCCCGCGCCTGCTGCCGCAGCCGCAGGTGGGTGATCTGCTGGTGATGCATGACACCGGGGCCTATGGCGCGTCGATGTCGTCCAACTACAACAGCCGGCCGCTGCTGGCCGAGGTGCTGCTGGATGGCGCCGAGGTGAAGCTGATTCGCCGGGCGCAGCCGCTGGCTGATCTGCTGGCGCTGGAGCAGGGTTTGTAATTCAGGATCTTCATTGCTGCTGATGGCCCTATCGCTGGCAAGCCAGCTCCCACAGGCTGCGAGCACACCGCCGAACCTTGTGGGAGCCGGCGTTGCCGGCGATGAGGCCGTCAGCAACGGCACAAAATCAGAATACCCACTCCCGCGCCGTCACCACCCGACAAAACGCCCCCGTCAACGTCCCGTTGTGATGCGCCACGATCGCCTCGGCGCTCAACCCCGGCGTATCCGAACAGCTATGCCCATCCGTCACCAGCGATGGCGAGGTGAAGGCAACCCTCAGCTCACAGCTTAGTAGGCGGGGTACCTGATATTTCTGTCAGGTATGGGAAACGTGTGCCGGCCATAGACTGGCTTCGCGCATTTCGGCGTTGAAGAACGAGCCGGGGTTGCGCTGCAGCCTGGCGGCGCGTAACGAGGATATCTTCGAAGTCGACTTCTCGCTGGATAACCTCCCGCCCCACAAATACGTTCCGGACCGTTTCGACAAGGAGCGCAACAACTCGGGGTCCGGCCCTGGCGAAGTTCCGCTGCCAGGCTGGAATCTGCGGGCCGGTCATTCGTCGTGGAACTGCCGAGTGGTTTCTACGAGTTGTACGGGCAACTGTAGGCGCTGGGGGCGCTGGCCTCCTGCTTTACCAGCGGCGCGGACCTGATTCATCCGGGCTGCTGGCCTTTGCCTGTTTCCCCGAGCAACCACTCCCTGAAGTTCTCCAGCGCCGCCGATGTTTCACCTGGCCGGCTGACCAGCACATAACGTTCGCCCAACGCCGCTACCGCCGGCCACGGGGCACGCAAGCGGCCTTCGCGCAGATCTTCTTCCACATACAGGCGCGGTACCAGCGCCACGCCCATGCCGGCGCGGGCGGCGTCGATCAGCAGGGAGAAGCGGTCATAGCGCGGGCCTGTTGCAGGCTGCGGCAGTTCGATACCACTGTGCCGTGCGTACGCCGCCCATTGCTCGCCGTCCTCGTGCTTGTGCAACAGCGTCAACCCGGCCGGCGGGCGCTCCGCCAGGTCCGGATGACAGACGGCAAGCAGCGGCGCCCGGAACAGGGCCTCGATCTGCATCCCGCTCCATGCCGGGTGCTCGACGTTGATCGCGGCGTGCAGTTCGCTCTCCGCCAGGGCGAAGGGCTCGGTGCGCTCGCGCAGGTTGATGCGGACCTGTGGGTGCAATTGGTGAAAGCGTGCCATGCGTGGAATCAGCCAGCGGCTGGCAAAGGTCGGGATCACGCCGATTTCCAAGGGTGCATCGACCCGGGCATCGGCCTGCAACTGGCGGGTCCGGCGCTCGATCATGTCCAGCGCTTCGCGCATTTCGGCGGCATAGCGTGCGCCAAGATCGGACAGTTCGACGCGATTGCCCACCCGGTGGAAAAGACGCACGCCGACCTGGTCTTCCAGCTTGGCGATCTGTCGGCTGATGGCGCCTTCGGTGAGGGAAAGCTCCTGGGCGGCGCGAGCAAAGCTCTGATGGCGGGCTGCGGCTTCGAGGGCGAGCAGGGCGGTGGTACCGGGGAGACGTCGTGTCACGGCAGATGCAGTCCTTGCGCGGGGGGCGACAGGATGACGCATGGGCAAGCTGCCTTGCAAAATTTTCGGTAACGATTGCACGGGCGCGATCATTAGCATGCCCCATCCAACAACAACGGAGCCAAGCGGGTGATGAGGACGATCGATCGGGTATTGCTGGGGGCCGGACTGCTGGTGCCGTTCTGGCTGTTTTTCGGGGTGTTGATTACTGCCAGCCAGTTTCCGGGGTACAGCCATATCGACCTGGCCATGAGTCAGTTGGGGGCGGTGGATGCGCCGACTCATGATGTTTCACCCTGGGTGAACAACCTGCCGCTGGGGGTGCTGTTCGTGTTGTGCGGTATGGGGTTGTTTCGGCGGTTCGAGGGATCGCGGCTGGCCTGGATCGCCGCGCTGCTGGTTATCGTGCATGGCCTGGCCAGCATGAGTGCCGGCTATTTCCCCTGCGATCAGGGCTGTGTGCCGGCAGAGCCTTCGTTCTCCCAGCGCATGCATAACCTGGCCGGGCTGGTGATGTTCCTCTCGCTGACCCTGGCCAGTGCGTTGTGGATTTTCCTGGGCAGGCGCTTGCTCGGTTCGCCGGGCTTTTCCCGCTTCTCGTTGCTGTGCACCGTGCTGGCGCTGGTCACTGTCGGGCTGATGGCCGCAGCGATGGAGAGTGGGCATGGCTTTGGCCTGTACCAGCGCCTCAACTATGGCATCGCGGTGATCTGGCTGGCGGTGTTGGCGTGGATGAGCTTGCGCTGACGTTGCGGCTGGCGAAACCGGAGGGCGACGTGCCATCATGTAATAACATTGCATCCGTCAACGAGTATCGATTACGCATGTCTGCCACACCTTCAACCCGTCTCCACTCGATCGACGCCCTGCGCGGCCTGGTCATTCTCTTCATGCTGCTGGATCACGTGCGCGAGACCTTCTACCTGCACATGCAGGTCAGCGATCCCATGGACGTGAGCCAGACCGACCCGGCGCTGTTCTTCAGTCGCACCCTGGCGCACCTGTGTGCGCCGGTGTTCATTCTGCTGACCGGTCTTTCGGCGTTTCTCTACGGCGAAAAACAGCAGGGCAAGGCGGCGGTGTCCAGCTTCCTGTTCAAGCGCGGGTTGTTCCTGGTGGTGCTGGAGTTCACCCTGGTCAACTTTGCCTGGACCTTCCAGTTGCCGCCGAGCGTGATCTACCTCCAGGTGATCTGGGCCATCGGCCTGAGCATGCTGGCCCTCAGCGCCTTGATCTGGCTGCCGCGGGCGCTGCTGATCGGGTTGGGTGTGGTGCTGGTGGCGGGGCATAACCTGCTCGATGGCGTGCATTTCCCGGTCGGGTCGGCGATGCATGTGCCTTGGGCGGTGCTGCATGATCGGGGCTGGATCGAAGCGGGGGAGGGGCTGCGGTTGCGTACGTCCTATCCGCTGTTGCCATGGATCGGGGTGATTGCCCTGGGCTACGGAATCGGGCCGTGGTTTGCCCGGGGCAGCGAGGCGTCGGCGCGGTGCCGGCGTTTGCTTCTGGCTGGCGCTTCGGCGTTGGCTTTGTTCCTTGTGCTGCGTCTGCTCAATGGCTACGGCGAGAAACCCTGGGCTGTCGGTGAGACGACGGTGCAGACGCTGATGAGCTTCTTCAACATCACCAAGTACCCGCCGTCGTTGCTGTTCCTGGCCTTGACCCTGGGCATCGGGCTGTTGCTGCTGGTGGCTTTCGAGCGGCGCAACGAGGGCCGGGCGGTGCGCTGGCTGGCGGTGTTCGGGGCGGCGCCGATGTTCTTCTATCTGCTGCACCTGTATGTGTTGAAGGTGCTGTATGTGCTGGCTGTGGGCGTGTTCGGGACCAACCAGGGGCCGTATTTCGGCTTCGATTCCGTCGCAGCGGTGTGGCTCGGGGCGGTGCTGCTGGCGCTGGGGTTGTATCTGCCGGTGCGCTGGTTTGCCCGGTTGAAGGCGCGGCGGCGGGATATTGCTTGGTTGAAGTATTTGTAGTTGGCAACACGGACCCTGTGGGAGCGGGTTTACCCGCGATTGCGGTAGTGAAGTCACCATAGTAATCGCGGGTGAACCCGCTCCCACAGGGTTAGCGGTGCTCGTGAGGCCTGTATAGGTGTTGCATATCGCTACGAAATTCCCACGATTTCCGACTTTTCTGTAGGCAATTTCCCAATCATACTTCCGCGCCTCGTTTGACGTTGCACTCCTGGAAATGGCTGCCTAGTCTTCGCCGGTCGCTGCTGCTTGGCGATCAGGTTTGGTCACCTGCACCTTTCTGGAACCGCTCGTCTTGAAGGACGATAGCGTCGGCTGCTGCTGTCATGGCGGCTGTGCGTGGAGCACCTTCGGGTGCGCCGGAGTGTGTTCCAGATGCCGGTTGACCAATCCGCGTACAGTCGTCACCCAATCGTTTGGTCACGTTCTGGGTGGCGGTTTCCGTCACTTTTCTGGAACGCCAACATGATCAAACCCGTACCCGATCCACCCCGCACCGCCCACACTCACTTCGCCACCTGCAATGGCACCCATCCACCGCTTTTCAGCGTCTGCGAAGGCGCCAGCATGGAAGATGTCCTCGTGCACCTGACCATGTCCCTGTCCTCGGCCTATGAAACCAACTACCAGGTCTGCGAATCGGCGAGCAAGCCGATGCAGAGTCTGGCCTGGGCGACCCAGCATTCGCTGGAGATCTGCCAGGCGTTGGTGGAGTCGTTGCTTAAGACGGCAGAGCGGAAGCAGGGAGAAGAATGATCCTTCCGAGGCCATCTCATATTGATGGCCTTTTTTGACCTGTAATCGTATCTCTAGAAAACGTTGTGCCGGAGGTGGCCCATGCCCATTACAACTTCCAAGCAAGAACCTTCTGCAATTCTGAAGGCAGACAGCTATTGGAGCCAGTTCTGGGAAGCCGGGGTCATAAGCTTGCAAGAGGCGGAAAGGCGAGCGCTGGGGTCACTACGTTTAAGAGATGCATACTGCCCCGATCCCTCGTACGCCAGGAAAGCTGCGCGTGATCCTTCCTTCTGGAGCAAGTTCTACGCGACTCGTGTCAATTGGTAGACCGCAGCGAACTGTTGAAGGCTTAGCGGCGGGGACTGACGACGCCTGTGGGAGCTGGCTTGTCGGACCGCCGAACCGCAGCGATAGCGATGGTGAATTCACTACCGCTATCGCTGGCAAGCCAGCTCCCACAGGGTCCGCGTCGCGCTTTGAATCTGTATGTAGAAACGAGAAAGGCCGCCGGGTGTGCCCGGCGGCCTTTCCTTGTTCCACTGGCGTGTCGATCAGAACGCCAACTTGTACCCAATCAAGAACAACATCCCCGCCAGGCACGGCCGCAACACCGAGTCCGAAATCTTCCCGGTCAGATGGCTGCCGAGATAGATCCCCGGCAGCGACCCCAGCAGCAGATACCCCAGCAGCGACCAGTCCATGTTGCCCATGCTCGCATGCCCCAACCCGGCGACCAGGGTCAGCGGTACGGCGTGGGCGATCTCGGTGCCGACCAGGCGCCGGGTGACCAGGAACGGGTACAGCAGGAACAGCGCCACGGTCCCGAGGGCGCCGGCGCCGATGGAGGTCAGCGACACCATCACGCCCAGCACTACACCCGTGATCACGGTCAGGGTGTTGAGGCTGCGCCCGCTCAGGTGATAGCGGTCGCCGGCATGCTTGTTGGCAAAGGCCTGGAGCCGGGATTTGAAGAGGATCGCCAGCGCCGTGAGGATCAGCACCACCGCCAGGCCCTGCTTGATGATGGCGTTGAGCGCGGCGGTGTCGGTGTTCAAGGTGCTGAGGAACCACAGGGTCGCCGCTGCCGCAGGCACGCTGCCCAGGGCCAGCCAGCCGGTAATGGCCCAGTCGATGTTTTTCTGCTTGCCATGGACCCAGACGCCACTGGCCTTGGTGATGGCGGCGTAGAGCAGGTCGGTGCCGACCGCCGTAGCAGGGTTGATGCCGAACCAGAGGAGGATCGGGGTCATCAGCGAACCGCCGCCGACGCCGGTCATGCCGACGATGAAACCTACAACCAGACCTGCAATGGTGAAACCAAACGAACCAACATCCATACGTTACCTGACACGCTCTAGATCGACGGGGCGGGCGCAGCATAACGGATGTTTTTATGCCCAAATATATTTGTATCGAATTAGCTTATAACCGATATCTATTCGTTCTATGCAGTCGAGGCTGGGTTGGTATGTGTCTGGTGCAAGCAAGGGCAAGTCAGCTCCAGGGCTTTTGATGGATATGCAGACCCTGTGGGAGGGGGTTCACCCGCGATTACGTCAGTGAATCCACCACCGCAATCGCGGGTGAACCCGCTCCCACAGGGTCCGCGTAAACCGAACGTTTTTACGAAATCTTTATGCACTGCCCCCTACACCCGTCTCGTCCCTTTACGCCCTTGCGCCAGAGAATTTTCCTACGCGGCAGCCGCCGCCGAACGGAGATTTCTCATGAGCATTCTGGACGGGGTGTCACTGCTGCTGGCAGTGGCGTTGTTGATGTACCTGATGGTCGCGCTGCTGCGCGCCGATCGCGGCTAGGGAGCGGCCATGCACAGTTACGATTACGCATTGCTCCTGGCCTTCTTCGCCCTGGTGCTGCTGCCGGCACCCTGGCTCGGGCGTTTCTACTACAAGGTGATGGAGGGCCAGCGCACCTGGCTGAGCCCGGTGCTCGGCCCGGTAGAGCGAGGCTGTTACCGGATCGCCGGGGTCGATGCCCGGCAGGAACAGAACTGGAAGCAGTACGCCCTGGCCTTGCTGGTCTTCAACCTGGCCGGCTTCCTGTTGCTCTTCGCCGTGCTGCGCCTGCAGGCCTACCTGCCGCTGAACCCGCAACACCTGCCCGGCCAGGAATGGTCGCTGGCGTTCAATACCGCGGTCAGCTTCATGACCAACACCAACTGGCAGTCCTATAGCGGCGAAGCCTCGCTCAGTTACCTGAGCCAGATGCTCGGCCTGACCGTGCAGAACTTCGTCAGCGCCGCCACCGGCCTGGCCGTGCTGGTCGCGCTGTGCCGCGGTATCGCCCGGCGCAGCGCCGGCACCCTGGGCAACTTCTGGGTGGACATGACCCGCGCCACCCTCTATGGCCTGCTGCCGCTGTGCCTGGTGCTGGCGCTGATCCTGGTGTGGCAGGGCGTGCCGCAGACCTTCAGCGATTACGTGCATGCCGTCACCCTGCAAGGCGCCGACCAGGTCATTCCCCTCGGCCCGGCCGCCAGCCAGATCGCCATCAAGCAACTGGGCACCAACGGCGGCGGTTTCTTCGGCGTCAACTCGGCCCATCCGTTCGAGAACCCGACGGCCTGGTCGAACCTGTTCGAAGTGGTGTCGATCATCCTGATCCCGGTGGCCCTGGTCTTCACCTTCGGCCATTACGTCAAGGACATGCGCCAAAGCCGGGCGATCATCGCCGGCATGCTCGCCCTGTTCCTGGTCGGCGGCGCCACTGCGCTGTGGGCCGAGTACCAGCCCAACCCGGCGCTGAGCAATCCGCAGGTCGAGCAAAGCGCGCCACTGGAAGGCAAGGAAAGCCGTTTTGGCACCACCGGCAGCGTGCTCTGGACGGTGACCACCACCGCCGCGTCCAACGGCTCGGTCAATGCCATGCACGACAGCCTCAACCCGCTGACCGGCATGGTCGCGCTGGTCAACATGATGGTCGGCGAGGTGATTTTCGGCGGCGTCGGTGCCGGGCTCTACGGCATGCTGCTGAATGTGCTGATCGCGGTGTTCCTCGCCGGCCTGATGATCGGCCGCACCCCCGAATACCTCGGCAAGAAGCTCCAGGCGCGGGAGGTGCAACTGCTGGTGGCAACCCTGCTGGTGATGCCGGTCGGCGTGCTGATCCTCGGCGCCCTGGCCACCGCGTTGCCCGGGCCGGCCGCGAGTATCAGCAACCCCGGCGCCCATGGGTTCAGCCAGTTGCTCTATGCCTACACCTCGGCCAGCGCCAACAACGGTTCGGCCTTCGCCGGCCTGGGCGCCAACACCACCTTCCATAACCTGATGATCGGCCTTGGCATGTTGATCGGGCGCTTCGGCTACATCCTCCCGGTCCTTGCCCTGGCCGGCAGCCTGGCGCTGAAGAAGACCGCACCGGTAGGGCAAGCCAGCTTCCCCACCCACGGTCCGCTGTTCGTCACCCTGCTGGTGGTCACCATCCTGCTGGTCGGTGGCCTGACCTTCCTCCCGGCGCTGGCCCTGGGCCCGATCGCCGAACACCTGAGCCTGGCCTTGCAAGGAGTCACCCCATGAACATGCCGCTTCGCGATGTGAAAACGGCACCCGCCAGCACCGCACAAACGTCCTTCGCCGCCCTGTGGCGGCCGGCGCTGGTGCAGGCGTTCGTCAAGCTCGATCCGCGTCAGCTCAAGCGCGCCCCGGTGATGCTGGTGGTGGAACTGACCGCGATCTTCACCACGCTGCTGTGCCTGCTGCCCGATAACCAGGTGCCGACCGGCGTGGCGCTGCAGATCGCCCTGTGGCTGTGGTTCACCGTGCTCTTCGCCAACTTCGCCGAAGCCCTGGCCGAGGGCCGTGGCAAGGCCCGTGCCGATAGCCTCAAGGCCGGCAGCCAGGGCCTGAGCGCACGCCGGCGCACGGCGGCGGGCAGCTTCGAAGTGGTCGCCGCCACTGCCCTGCGCAAGGGCGATGTGGTGCGGGTCGAAGCCGGCGAGATGATCCCCGGCGACGGCGAGGTGATCGAAGGTATCGCCGCGGTCAACGAGGCGGCGATTACCGGTGAATCCGCGCCGGTGATCCGCGAGTCCGGTGGCGATCGCTCGGCGGTGACCGGCAGCACGCGGCTGGTCTCCGACTGGCTGCTGGTACGCATCAGCAGCAACCCCGGCGAATCCACCCTGGACCGCATGATCGCCCTGGTGGAAGGCGCCAAGCGCCAGAAAACCCCCAACGAGATCGCCCTGGATATCCTGCTGATCGGCCTGACCCTGATCTTCCTGATCGTGGTGGTGACCCTGCAGCCGTTCGCCCATTTCGCGGGTGGTGCAATCCCTACGGTGTTCCTCGTGGCGCTGCTGGTGACGCTGATCCCCACCACCATCGGCGGCCTGCTCTCGGCCATCGGCATCGCCGGCATGGACCGCCTGGTGCGCCTCAACGTGATCGCTCGTTCCGGCCGCGCCGTGGAAGCGGCGGGCGATGTGCACGTGCTGATGCTCGACAAGACCGGCACCATCACCTTCGGCAACCGCCGTTGCAGCGCGGTGTTCGCCGCACCGGGCATTACCGCCAAGGAGCTGGGCGAGGGCGCCTTGTACGCTTCACTGGCCGACGACACCGCCGAAGGCAAGTCCATCGTCGAATACCTGCGCCAGTTGCATGACTTCGTCGAGCCGGTCGCCGGGCAGTTCCAGCCAGTGGCCTTCAGTGCCGAAACCCGCCTCTCGGGTATCGACCTCGGGCCTCGTCGTTACCGCAAGGGTGCGGTGGATTCGGTGCTGGCCTTCGTCGGCATGCAGCGCCTCGACCTGCCGCCGGCCCTGGCCCGGGAAGTGGACAAGATCGCCCAGAGCGGCGGCACGCCGTTGCTGGTCTGCGTGGACAAGCGCCTGCTCGGTGTGATCCATCTCAAGGACGTGGTCAAGCCGGGGATCCGCGAGCGCTTCGCCGAACTGCGCAAGCTGGGCATCCGCACCGTGATGGTCACAGGCGACAACCCGCTGACCGCCGCCGCCATCGCTGCCGAGGCCGGTGTGGATGATGTGCTTGCCGAAGCCACGCCAGAGAAGAAGCTGGCGCGGATCCGCCAGGAACAGGACGAAGGCCGCCTGGTCGCCATGTGCGGGGACGGTGCCAACGACGCTCCGGCCCTGGCCCAGGCGGACGTCGGCATGGCCATGAACGACGGCACCCAGGCGGCCCGCGAGGCGGCCAACATGGTCGACCTCGACAGCGACCCGACCAAGCTGCTGGACGTGGTGCAGGTGGGCAAGGAACTGCTGGTGACCCGCGGTGCGCTGACCACCTTTTCCATCGCCAACGACGTGGCCAAGTATTTCGCCATCCTGCCGGCGCTGTTCGCCGCGATCTATCCGCAGCTTGGCGTGCTCAACCTGATGCAACTGGCCAGCCCGCAGAGCGCCATTGTCTCGGCGATCGTGTTCAACGCGCTGATCATCGTCGTGCTGATTCCCCTGGCGCTGCGCGGGGTACGGGTCAAGGCCGCCAGCGCCGCCCACCTGCTGCGCCGCAACCTGCTGATCTACGGGCTGGGCGGGCTGCTGGTGCCCTTCGCCGGGATCAAGCTGATCGACCTGCTGCTCAACGCCCTGCAACTGGTGTGAATTCGAGGACATGAACATGACGACCCATCTTCGCCCGGCCCTGAGCCTGTTGTTGCTGATGACCCTGGTGACCGGCGTGGTCTATCCGCTGGCGGTCACCGGCATCGCCCAGGTGGCCTTCCCCGAACAGGCCAATGGCAGCCTGCTGCGCGACGACCAAGGCCAGGTGCGCGGTTCGCGCCTGCTGGCCCAGCCGTTCAGCGGCGAGGCCTGGTTCCAGGCGCGGCCGTCGGCGGCGGACTACGCCACCGTGTCCAGCGGCGCGAGCAACCTGGCGCCGAGCAACCCGGCCCTGGCCAAGCGTATCGGCGACAGCGCCGGCATGCTGTTCAGCGCGGCGCAGGGGCCGGTGCCGCAGGCCCTGCTGACCACGTCCGGCAGCGGCCTCGACCCGCATCTGCCGCCCGAGGCGGTGGCCTATCAACTGGCCCGCGTGGCAGCAGCCCGACAAATCCCGCAACAGGCATTGCAAGGACTGGTGGAGCAAGCCACCCTGCAACCTCTGGTCGGCCCGCCAGTGGTAAATATCCTCGCCCTGAACGCCGCCCTCGACCGCCTTGCGCCACTGCCGAAATAAGGACCTGATCCGACCATGAGTGATTCCCAGCGCGCCGATGCGTTGTTGGCCGAGCTGCCGCGCCAGGGGCGCGGCCGGCTCAAGGTGTTTCTCGGTGCGGCGCCGGGCGTGGGCAAGACCTACGCCATGCTCCAGGCCGCCCACGCCCGTCTGCGCCACGGCGTGCGGGTGCTGGCCGGGGTGGTGGAAACCCATGGGCGCAGCGAGACCGAGGCGTTGCTCGGGGGTATCGCCCAGCAGCCGTTGTTGCGCTCGGAGTACCGTGGCGTGACGCTCGAGGAAATGGACCTGGATGGCCTGCTCAAGGCTGCGCCCGAGCTGGCGCTGGTGGATGAACTGGCCCACAGCAATGCCCCCGGCAGCCGCCATGCCAAGCGCTGGCAGGACGTGCAGGAGCTGCTGGCGGCCGGGATCGACGTGTACACCACGGTCAACGTCCAGCATCTGGAAAGCCTCAACGACCATGTGCGCGGCATCACCGGCGTACAGGTACGCGAGACCCTGCCGGACTGGGTGTTGCAGGAAGCCTTCGAACTGGTGCTGATCGACTTGCCGCCGCGGGAGCTGCTGGAGCGCCTGCGCGACGGCAAGGTCTATGTGCCGGAGCAGGCCCGGGCGGCGATCGACGCCTTTTTCACCCAGACCAACCTCACCGCCCTGCGCGAGCTGGCGATGCAGACGGCGGCGGCCCAGGTGGATGCCGACCTGGCCCACGGCTATCGCCGTCTCGGCCAGGACGCCCCGGCCCTGCGCGGGCGCCTGCTGGTCGGTGTGGATGGCGATGCCCAGGCCGAACGCCTGGTGCGCCATGCCAGCCGCGTGGCGCAGCGCCGCCATCTGCCGTGGAGCCTGGTGCATGTGGACAACGGCAAGCTGCGCGACGAGACGGCCCGGCAGCGCCTGCAGGCGGCACAGCAACTGGCCGAGCGCCTGGGCGGCGAGGTGGTGCTGCTGCGTGCCGGGGAAGTGGCGCGCACGCTGATCCAGCATGCTGCCGAGCGCCGTGCCAGCCTGGTGCTGGTCGGGCAGTCGCGTGATCGCCTGCGCCGGCGCCTGTTCGGCGCCGGGGTCGCCACCCGCCTGCTGCGCGAATCCCATGGCCTGGAGATCAATGTCCTCGACCGTGACGAGCAGCCCGAGCCGGCGCGTGCGGTGCGTGCCGCTGACTGGGCCTGGCGCCACTACGCGCTGGCCGTGGCCGCGACCTTGCTTGCCAGCGGCCTGGCCTGGGCCGTGGCACGGGTCATGGACTTGCCGAACATCTCCCTGGTGTTCCTCGCCGCCGTGCTGCTGGTGGCGGTGCGCAGCAGCATCGGCCCGGCGCTGGCCTGCGCGGTGCTGTCGTTCCTCGCCTATGACTTTCTGTTCATTCCGCCGAACTTCTCCTTCGCCATCCAGCGTGAAGAGGATGTGCTGACCTCGCTGTTCTTCCTGTTGATGGCGGTGCTTACCGGCAATCTCGCCGCGCGGCAGCGTCGGCAATTGAAGGCCTTGCGCGAGACCCAGGAGCAGACCGGGCAACTGCTCGATCTGACCCGTCGGCTCACCGCCGCCACCGACCGCCAGGCGGTGTTCAGCGCCGCCGGCCAGCATCTGGAAAACTGGCCGCAGGTGCAGGCTTGTCTGCTTGAGCGCGATGCCGAAGGGCGCCTGCAGGTGGCCTTTGGTGGTGAACTGCAGTTCAGCGACAACGAACGTGCTGCCGCCGAATGGGCCTGGCAACACGAGCAGGAAGCGGGGCAGGGCAGCGACACCCTGCCCAACGGACGCTGGTGGTGGTGGCCGTTGTCGGTGGATGAAGGCCCGCTGGCCTTGCTGGGCGTGCGGGCCCGGGACGACGGGCAATTGCCGGCCCAGCGCCGGCGTTTGCTCAAGTCCCTGAGCCAGCCGCTGGCCCAGGCCCTGGCCCGGGCGAAACTGGCCGAGCAACTGGAATCGGCGCGCCTGCACGGCGAAACCGAACAATTGCGCAGCGCCTTGCTCGCCTCGGTGTCCCACGACCTGCGCACCCCGCTCACCGCCATGCGCGGCAGCATCGACAGCCTGTTGGCCCTGGGCGATGCGATCCCGGCCGAGGATCGCCGTGAACTGTTGGAAGGCACCCGCGATGAAGCCGAGCGCCTGGACCGCTATATCCAGAACCTGCTGGACATGACCCGCCTTGGCCACGGCGGCCTCAAGCTGGCGCGGGACTGGGTGGCCCCGGCCGATATCGTCGGCAGCGCGCTGAACCGCTTGCGGGTGGTGCTGGCGCCCTTGCAGTTGCGCACCGAGGTGCCCGCCGAATTGCCGCTGCTGTATGTGCATGCCGCGCTGATCGAACAGGCGCTGATCAACGTGCTGGAGAACGCAGCGCGCTTCTCGCCGGCCGAGGGGCACCTGGAATTGCGCGTGACGGTCGAGGACGAGCAACTGTGCTTCGCCGTGGCGGACGAGGGGCCCGGCATCGCCGAGGCGGACCGCGAGCGCATCTTCGATATGTTCTACACCGCCGCCCGGGGTGATCGCGGCGGGCAGGGCACGGGGCTGGGGCTGGCGATCTGTCGCGGCATGGTCGGTGCCCATGGCGGGCATATTCGCGTCGAAGACGGCCTGGCTGGCCGCGGCACCTGCATCACTCTATGCTTGCCGCTTCCGGCCCAACCCCCACTGGACAGCGAAACCCCATGAGCCAGACCGCGACCGTGCTGGTCATCGACGACGAGCCGCAGATCCGCAAGTTCCTGCGCATCAGCCTGGCGTCCCAGGGCTACAAGGTGCTGGAGGCGGGCACCGGCGCCGAGGGCCTGCGCCATGCCGCCTTGTCGCGGCCGGACCTGATGGTGCTCGACCTGGGCCTGCCGGACATGGATGGCCAGCAGGTACTGCGCGAGCTGCGCGAATGGAGCGCGGTGCCGGTGATGGTCTTGTCGGTGCGCGCCAGCGAAGCGCAGAAGGTCCAGGCGCTGGATGGCGGGGCCAACGACTACGTGACCAAGCCGTTCGGCATCCAGGAGTTCCTGGCGCGGGTGCGCGCCTTGTTGCGCCAGGTGCCGCAGGCCACTGCGCCAGAGGCCGCGTTGAGCCTCGGGCCGTTGACGGTGGACCTGGCCTACCGCCGGGTGACCCTGGACGGCGTGGAAGTGGCGCTGACCCGCAAGGAGTACGCGCTGCTGGCGCAACTGGCGCGGCATCCGGGGCGGGTGATCACCCAGCAGCAGTTGCTCAAGGACATCTGGGGGCCGACCCATGTGGAGGACAGTCACTACCTGCGCATCGTGGTGGCGCATGTGCGGCAGAAACTCGGCGACGACCCGACAGCGCCGAGGTTCATCATCACCGAGCCGGGGGTGGGGTATCGGTTGATCGGGCAGGACTGATCAAGGATCAAGAGCGTTACACGGCCCCTGTGGGAGCGGGTTCACCCGCGATGGCGGTAGTGAGCCCACCGACGCAATCGCGGGTGAACCCGCTCCCACAGGGGCCGCGTCGCTCAGGCACTTAGCGTTTCTCAGCCTCATGGTTATCCAGCGTATCCCGCGCAATCTCCCGGCCCAGGGCGATCAGTTCCGGCGCCTTGTAGAACTCGAAGAACCGGCACACCCGCTTCGGCACGTTGACCAGCACATCCGGCGGATACCCGGCGATCTTGTACTGCGCCAGGGACGTCTGCATCACCTCGAAGCTCTGGTTGATCAAGTCCAGCAATGATGCCGGCCCAACGTTGTCGACGATGAACGAGCCGGTCGCCGACTTTGGCGCACCGTCGCTTTCCGGCGCCGCCGAAGGTTGCTGGGCCCTGGGGCTGGCAGCGTCGGCCAGCCACGGATTGGGCACCTCCACGGCCTCGGCTGCCAGTTCCTGTTCCAGTTCCTTCTCCAGCCCCAGCAACGCCTCCGCCTGCTTGCGCCGGAACGGCAGGTGCGAGCCCAGCGAGCTGATCAGGCTGTCGAAACGCAGCTTGAACGCCGCCGGCCGTTCTATCACCGGCAAGGTGTACTGCTTCTGGTTGGTGGCGTTGAGGTTGACGGCGATGATCAGGTCGCAATGGCTGGACACCACCGGGATGATCGGCAGCGGATTGAGAATGCCGCCATCGACCAGCGTGCGGTTGCCCTGGACCACCGGGGTGAACAGGCTGGGGATCGCCGCCGAGGCGCGCATGGCCTGGTGCAGGCAGCCTTCCTGGAACCAGATTTCCTGCTGGTTGGTGAGGTCGGTGGCCACCGCCGTGTAGGGAATGCGCAACTGCTCGATGTTGATCTCGCCGACGATCTTGCGGATCTGCCCGAAGACCTTTTCCCCGCGGATCGCGCCAAGGCGGAAACTCACATCCACCAGGCGCAGGACATCCAGGTAATCGAGGCTTTCGATCCAGTTGCGGTATTCCTCCAGCTTGCCGGCGGCGTAGATCCCGCCGATCAACGCGCCCATGGAGCAGCCGGCGATGCAGGCGATCTCGTAGCCGCGCCGTTCGAGTTCTTCGATCACGCCGATATGCGCATACCCCCGGGCACCGCCCGAGCCCAATACCAATGCCACGCGCTTCTTCATGCTGCGTCCCCCGTCATGTACGGTAACAATGCGCCTGTTCAACGCTTCGCTTCAATCACCGGCAGCGCTGGTCTACGCTGGTGATGGCACTTTTCCGTGGCAAAGCCGTCGAACAGGCCAACCTGATTGATCATTTCCCTTGAGGTAACACCCGATGAAAGCCTGGATAACCCTGCCCCTGATCGTTCTGGCCCTGGCTGGCTGCGCGGGCAAGACGGCCTATCGCGACAGTTGCGGCTCCCAGCTCGACGCCGCCTGGAAGGAACTGGACCTGGCCAAGGCCGAAGGCTTCGCCGGCACCGTCAGCTATTCCAAGGCCCTGTCGCTGCTGACCGGGGCCAAGACCCAGCAACAGTTCGAAGCCTTCGAGGGGTGCACCAAAAAGGCGGAAAAGGCTCGTTTCTATATTCGTGAGTCCCGTGCAGGACGCTGAGTCGTGAGGCAGGTCATGTCGAAGATGTTCGATCACGTTGTTGCCGAGGTCCTGGGCTTGCAGGTGCGCTTGATGGCGTGTCAGGCGCGTCTTGCCGAGAATACCGACAGCGAGGCGCTCCATGACCTGCGCACCACGGTGCGGCGCTTGCGCAGCCTGCTGCGGCCCCTGCGCGGGCTGCCCGGGGTCGATCATCTGGAAAACGCGGCCAAGGCCATCGGCGATATGACCACGCCGCTGCGCGACCGCGAGGTGCTGGCCGAACAGCTGTTCCAGCTCGACATGGGTGCGGCTGCGCAGCGCCGGCTCGCCGGGGAGGGCGAGGTGTTCGCCTCGGTGGCAGCCAGCCCGCAGATGTACAAGCTGCTGGCCGTGCTCGACGCTTTCCCCGGTTTCCTGCGGGCGATCGAGCGGCAGAGACTGGTGCCGGACCTTGGCAAGCGCATCGAGAAGCGCCTGGACAAGCAATGGAAGAAAATCGTCGAAGCCGTGCACGAGCCGGACCATGACCGGCATCGCCTGCGCCTGCTGATCAAGCGTGCGCGCTACGGCGCCGAGGCGTATCCGAAGCTGAGCCGGATCGGCAAGGCGATGCGCAGCGAACTCAAGAACGCCCAGGACGACCTCGGCCATTGGCACGACCTCCTGCAGTGGCTGACCCAGGCCGAGAAGCAGGCCGACCTGGCGCCCCTGGTTGCGCAGTGGCAGGAACAACGACTGGAGGCCGAGCGCAAGGCCGACAAGACCGTGGCGCGCCTGCTCAAGCATATCGACGAGCGATAGGCCGCTGATTTGGCAGTTATGTGGCCTGCTCGGCGTCCCGTTCTGCTCTTAAGATCGTAGGACTTTTCCGCAGGACGAGGTCCGCATGAATTTTTCCCAACTGCTCACCGCCGTCCGCCAGCGTCCGCAAGAGGTGGTGATTCCCGCCGAGTGGGCCCAGGGGCGTGCCTGTTTCGGTGGCCTGATGGCGGCGCTGGTGTACGAGGCCATGCACGCCCGGGTCTCGCCTGAGCGTCCGGTGCGTTCCCTGGCGATCACCTTCGTCGGTCCGGCCGAACCCAATGTACCCATCAGCTTCGAGGTGGAGCCGCTGCGCGAAGGCAAGGCGGTCAGTTCGCTGTTGGGGCGTGCGGTCCAGAATGGCCAGACGGTGACCATCGTCCAGGGCAGCTTCGGCGCCGGGCGCAGTTCGGTGATCGACATTCCGGCGCTGCCGGCAGTGCAGATGAAGAGCCTGGCCGAGTCCAGCCCGGAAATGCCCTATATTCCAGGTGTGACCCCGGAATACATCCGCTTCCTGGCCATGCGCTGGGGAATCGGCAACATGCCGTTTACCAACAAGCCGGGGCGGCAGATGGGCGGCTGGGTGCGCTTGCGTGACGCGGTGGAGGAACCGGTGACCGAGGCCCACCTGCTGGCCCTGTGCGATGCCTGGCCGCCAGCGACACTGCCGTACCTGAACAAGCCGGCGGCGGGCAGCACCCTGACCTGGACCATCGAATTCGTCCAGCCGGTGGCCAGCCTGAGTACCCTGGACTGGTGCCAGTACTGCGCCGATGTCGAGCATTCCCGTGATGGTTACGGACATACCGCAGCGGCCATGTGGAACGCGGCGGGCGAGTTGCTGGCGCTCAGCCGACAGACGGTGACGGTGTTCGCCTGACGCTCAATGATGGCGGTGGCTGAACGGCTTGGACTGTCCAGCCTCGGGGTAATGGCCTTTGCGGTAAAGGCCAACGCCCGCCATCACGAAGATCGCACCCACGGCGATCTGCCCCGGATCCAGGCTGAACAACCCCGAGAGCACCAGCAGCGCGCCAATGATGAACAGCGGGGCGGCAATAAGGTCGTGCGGCAGGTGGGTGTTCATGGGGTGACTCCTCTGACTTTTCGCTGGGGCATGTCAGAAGAGTAGTTGCGGGTTGTGGGCAGGGCCAATTGAGGGGATTTATAGAAGAGATAGGCTGGTGTACGCGACCCCTGTGGGAGCGGGGGGGGGCCCCCCCCCGGGGGGGGGGGTCCCCCCCCCCCCACCCCCGTGGCC
>NZ_JBMAWR010000029.1:0-76945 GCF_048586865.1 Pseudomonas bharatica
GGGGGGGGGGGGGGGGGGGGGGGCCCCCGGGGGGGGGGGGGGGGCGCCCCCCCCCCTGGGCCGCAAGGCGGCCCCAGGATTTGCTCCAGGCACCAGAACGGTGCACCATAGCGCGCACAGCGAGGACGGCCTCGCGACGCAACGCGTGAACGCCCGGGGACGGCCCCATCACACTGATGGAGTATCGAACATGTCCTGGATCATCCTGTTTTGCGCCGGCCTTTTCGAAGTCGGCTGGGCCGTCGGCCTGAAATACACCGACGGCTTTACCCGCCCCCTCCCCACCGTCCTGACCATCGCCGCCATGGCCATCAGCCTGGGCCTGCTCGGCCTGGCCATGAAGGAATTGCCGCTGGGCACCGCCTATGCCATCTGGACCGGCGTCGGTGCCGTCGGCACGGTGATCGCCGGGGTCATCCTGTTCGGCGAATCCATGGCCCTGGTGCGTCTGGCCAGCGTGGCGCTGATCATCGCCGGCCTGATCGGCCTCAAGGTCAGCGCCAGCTAGCGAACCTCTCCGCGCAGCGCCCCGACCCGTTCACGCAACAGCGCCGGCTGCGCCTCCTCACCGGGAATCGCATCGCCGGCCACCAGGGTCACCCGCGACCAGAAGCGGCGGAAAAAGCCCTTGGCCGGATCGCGACTGAAGAAACTGCCCCACAAGCCCTGCAACGCCAGTGGAATCACCGGCACCGGGGTGCGTTCGAGGATCAGCCGTACCCCGCCCTTGAATTCGTCGATCTCGCCATCCCCGGTCAGCTTGCCTTCGGGGAAGATGCACACCAGTTCGCCTTCCTCCAGATACGCGGCAATCCGCTCGAAGGCCTTGTCGAAGGTGGCGCGGTCCTCGTTGCGCCCGGCAATCGGGATGGCCCCGGCGGTGCGGAAGATGAAGTTGAGCACCGGCAGGTTGTAGATCTTGTAGTACATGACGAAACGCATCGGCCGGCGCACGGCCCCGGCGATCAGCAGCGCATCGACGAAGGACACGTGGTTGCACACCAGCAGCGCCGCGCCCTCGTCGGGGATGCGCTCCAGGTCGCGGTGCTTGACCCGGTACATGGAATGGCTCAACAGCCAGATCATGAAGCGCATGCTGAATTCGGGGACGATCTTGAAGATGTAGGCGTTGACCGCGATGTTCAGCAACGACACCACCAGGAACAGCTGGGGAATCTCCAGCCCGGCGACGCCCAGCAAGAGCATGGTGAAGATGGCCGAAACCACCATGAACAGCGCATTGAGGATGTTGTTCGCAGCGATCACCCGGGCGCGCTGGTCCTCGGCGGTGCGCGCCTGGATCAGGGCATACAGCGGCACGATATAGAAGCCGCCGAATACCCCGAGACCGACGATCGACAGCAGGATCCACCAGGCCTTGCTCATCTCCAGCAGCGCCAGCCAGTCATACGGCGCGGCGGCTGCCGGGATATCCCCGGAGTGCCACCACCAGAGCAGACCGAACAGGGTCAGGCCGAAGGAGCCGAACGGCACCAGGCCGATTTCCACCTTGCGTCCGCTCAAGCGTTCGCAAAGCAGCGAGCCGAGGGCGATGCCCACCGAGAACAGGGTCAGGATCAGGGTGACCACGGTTTCGTCGCCATGCATCCACAGCTTGGCGTACTCCGGGATCTGGGTCAGGTAGATCGCCCCGACGAACCAGAACCACGAGTTGCCGACGATCGAGCGCGACACCGCAGGGGTCTGGCCCAGGCCCAGGCGCAGGGTCGCGGCAGTCTGGGAGAAGATGTTCCATTGCAGCTTGAGTTGCGGCGACGCAGCGGCGGCGCGTGGAATGAAGCGGCTGGCGAGATAGCCGAGCGCGGCGGTAAGAACGATGCCGCAGGCCACCACCGGGGCATATTCCGAGGTGGACATCATCACCCCGGCGGCGATGGTACCGGCGAGGATCGCCAGGAAGGTGCCCATCTCCACCAGGCCGTTGCCGCCGACCAGCTCTTCTTCGCGCAGGGCCTGGGGCAGGATCGAATACTTGACCGGGCCGAACAGCGCCGAGTGGGTGCCCATGGCGAACAGCGCCAGGAGCAGCAGCCACAGCTGGTTGAAGATAAAGCCCACGGCGCCGATGGCCATGATCACCACCTCGGCCAGCTTGATGGTGCGGATCAGCGCGTCCTTGGCGAACTTCTCGCCGAACTGTCCGGCCAGGGCCGAGAACAGGAAGAACGGCAGGATGAACAGCAAGGCGCAGAGGTTGACCAGCATCGAGCCATCGCCGCCCAGGCTCAACTTGTAGAGGATCGCCAGGATCAGCGACTGCTTGTACAGGTTGTCATTGAAGGCACCCAGCGACTGGGTAACGAAGAAAGGCAAGAAGCGGCGCTTCTTCAGCAAGGCGAACTGCGAGGTGTGGCTCATCGTCCATGTACCTGTTCGGGGCGTTGGTTATTTGAGGCGCCGAAAGCGGGAAAAGCCACACTTTGCCGGATAAGCCTTCCCTGCGGCCAGCCCTTCCGAAGCCAAGCGCGGACCCTGTGGGAGCGGGTTCACCCGCGATTGCGGTGGTGGATTCACTATCGCGATCGCGGGTGAACCCGCTCCCACAGGGTCCGCGTCCTGCTTTCAGATTTGTTGGATGCAGGGAGAAACAAACAGCTCCCCCCGCCAGGCCCCGCACAAGGTTCGCCAACCCACCAGCGACCACAACCCCACCAGCGCCACCACCAGCAGCGCGCCCATGCCCTTGAAGAACCCCAATTCCAGCCACGCCCCGAGCCTCAGGGTCGCCAGCGCATACACCCCCAGCGGAAAGGTAAAGCCCCACCAGCCCAAGTTGAACGGCATGCCCTGATGCACATGCTTGAGGGTGATCAGCACCGCCGTGAGCAACCACCAGAACCCGCACCCCCACAGCACCATCCCGGCGATCAGCCCCAGCCCGCGCGCGGTCTCGCCGAAGCTGGCCAGCCCGTTGGCGGCGAAGATCGCTGGCGCCTCGCCCCCCAGCAGCAACATGCCCAGCGCTCCGGTGCCGATCGGCCCCAGTGCCAGCCAGCTCGACGCGGCCATATGCGCCGGCGGCAGCTTATGCAGGACCATGCGCAGGATCAGGATGGTCAGGATGCTGAACGCTACCGGCAACGACACCGCCCACAACACGTAGCTGGTGACCAGCACCTGCAACTGCCGCGCACTGTCCGCAAGGTGCGGAGCGAGCAAGCCGCCGCTGGCCGCCGCCACTTCCGCGGCCACCACCGGCAGCAGCCAGACGGCGGTCATCTGGTCGATGCTGTGCTCCTGGCGGGTGAACATCAGGAAGGGTATCGCCACGCCACAGAGCAGTGCCATGCCCACGTCCACCCACCACAGCGCCTCTACCCACGGCAGGATGCCCTGGCCAAACCGCGCCAGGCCGAATACCAGCGCGCCGTTGAGCACGGTCGCCAACCCCATGGGTATGGTGCCGAAGAACATCGAGACCGTGGAATGGCTGAAGATCCGTCGCGCCTCATGGAAGAACATCAGCCAGCGCGCGCTGTATAGAACGCTGAACAGTGCGAACAAGCCCAGCGCCAGCCACCACAGCGCCTCGGCCACCGCGTGCAGCCGAGGAAACGCCTGGGGCAAGGCCAGCGCCAGCACGCCGGTACCCATGACCACGGCGAACCAGTTGGGGGTGAATTGACGAATCACTTCCCGGGGATGGGTCAGTCGATTGAAGGGGCGCAAGGGATGGGCGGCGGTCTGGCAAGGCATGATGTCGGGTCTCCTGTCCTCTGAAGAGGTGAAAACACCTTACAAGTAAAAGATATATCCATATAACGGTTATTTTCTCTATCTGTTATCGATTTAACAGATAAAAAACAGCCCGATGCTGCCGCGAACCGCCTGAAATGGCCTTTCCCTGCGACGACCTGCCACCGCGACTTTCGTCGGCGCTGACGAAGCGCAGGCGGCATGCCAGACTGATTGATCGAGGTGGTTTTTGGTTCGGAGTCTCCATGTCGTTGTCCAGCGGGCTGATCGCGGTGGTCGCCCTGGCCTATATGGCCATCATGTTCGCCATTGCCTTCTACGGCGACCGTCGCGGCACGCCGCTGCCACCGCGCCTGCGTGCCTGGGTCTATAGCCTGTCGCTGGCAGTGTATTGCACCAGCTGGACGTTTTTCGGCGCGGTCGGCCAGGCTGCGGAACAGCTCTGGGCGTTTCTCCCAATCTATCTCGGCCCGGTGCTGCTGCTGATCTTTGCGCCTTGGGTGCTGCAGAAGATGGTGCTGATCAGCAAACAGGAGAACATCACCTCCATCGCCGACTTCATCGCCGCGCGCTATGGCAAGTCCCAGACCCTGGCCGTGGTGGTGGCGCTGATCTGCCTGGTTGGCGTCCTGCCTTATATCGCCCTGCAACTGAAGGGTATCGTCCTTGGCGTCAACCTGCTGATCGGCGCCAATGCCGACGCCACCGGTAGCCGGGTGCAGGACACGGCGCTGGTGGTCTCCCTGGTCCTGGCCCTGTTTTCCATCGTCTTCGGCACCCGCAGCCTGGACGTGACCGAGCACCATCGCGGCATGGTCCTGGCGATCGCCTTCGAGGCCATCGTCAAGCTGCTGGCCTTCCTCGCCGTCGGTGCCTTCGTGGTGTTCAACCTGTACGACGGCTTCGACGACCTGTTCAGCCAGGCCCGCGCCGCCCCGGCCCTGGACAACTATTGGCAGGAAACCATCAACTGGCCGTCGATGATCGTCCAGACCGGCGTGGCGATGATGGCGATCATCTGCCTGCCCCGGCAGTTCCAGGTCACGGTGGTGGAGAACATCGAGCCACAGGACATGCGCCTGGCGCGCTGGGTCTTTCCCCTGTACCTGGTCCTGGCGGCGCTGTTCGTAGTGCCCATCGCCCTGGCCGGGCAGATGCTGCTGCCGGGCACGGTGATTTCCGATTCCTTCGTCATCAGCCTGCCCCTGGCCGAGGCCCATCCGAGCCTGGCCCTGCTGGCTTTCATCGGCGGCGCTTCGGCGGCTACCGGCATGGTCATCGTCGAAGCGGTGGCGCTGTCGACCATGGTTTCCAACGACATGCTGCTGCCCTGGCTACTGCGGCGCAACAACGCCGAGCGGCCGTTCGAGGCGTTCCGCAGCTGGATGTTGACGGTGCGCCGGGTGACCATCGTGGTCATTCTCCTGCTGGCCTATGTCAGCTATCGCCTGCTCGGCTCCACGGCGAGCCTGGCGACCATCGGCCAGATCGCCTTCGCTGCGGTGACCCAACTGACCCCGGCGATGCTCGGTGCCCTGTACTGGAAACAGGCCAACCGCCGCGGCGTATTCGCCGGCCTGGCGACCGGCACCTTCCTCTGGTTCTACACCCTGGTCCTGCCGATCGCGGCCCACAGCCTGGGCTGGCCGCTGGAAGTGTTCCCGGGCCTGGCCTGGCTGCACGGCAACCCGCTGGGCCTGCCGATCACCCCGCTGACCCAGGGCGTGGTGCTGTCCCTGGCGGGCAACTTCATTATCTTTGCCTGGGTCTCGATCTTCTCGCGCACCCGGGTCACCGAGCACTGGCAGGCCGGGCGCTTCATCGGCCAGCAGAGCAGCTCGCGGCCGAGCAACCGCTCGCTGCTGGCGGTGCAGATCGACGACCTGCTGCACCTGGCCGCGCGTTTCGTTGGCGAAGAACGGGCACGGCAGAGCTTCATCCGCTTCGCCTATCGCCAGGGCAAGGGCTTCAACCCCAACCAGAACGCCGACGGCGAATGGATCGAACACACCGAGCGCCTGCTCGCCGGGGTACTGGGGACGTCATCGACCCGCGCGGTGGTCAAGGCGGCCATCGAAGGCCGCGACATGCAGCTCGAAGACGTGGTGCGCATCGCCGATGAAGCCTCGGAGGTGCTGCAATTCAACCGCGCCCTGCTGCAAGGCGCCATCGAGAACATCAGCCAGGGCATCAGCGTAGTCGACCAGTCGCTGCGCCTGGTGGCGTGGAACCGCCGTTACCTGGAACTGTTCAACTACCCAGACGGCCTGATCAGTGTCGGCCGGCCGATCGCCGATATCATTCGCTACAACGCCGAACGCGGCCTGTGCGGGCCGGGCGAGGCCCAGGTGCATGTGGCTCGGCGCCTGCACTGGATGCGCCAGGGGCGTGCGCATACCTCGGAACGCCTGTTCCCCAACGGGCGGGTCATCGAACTGATCGGCAACCCGATGCCCGGCGGCGGCTTCGTCATGAGCTTCACCGACATCACCCCGTTCCGCGAAGCCGAGCAACTGCTCAAGGACTCCAACGAAAGCCTCGAACAGCGGGTCGCCGAACGTACGCGCGAGCTGTCGCAACTGAACCTGGCGCTGACCGAGGCGAAAAGCCATGCCGAGGCGGCGAACAAATCCAAGACGCGCTTCCTGGCGGCCGTCAGCCATGACCTGATGCAGCCGCTCAACGCTGCGCGACTGTTCTCCGCCGCCCTCTCCCACCAGGCCGAAGGCCTGTCGGAAGAAGCCCAGCAACTGGTCCGGCATATGGACAGCTCGCTGCGCTCGGCGGAAGAGCTGATCAGCGACCTGCTGGATATCTCGCGCCTGGAGAACGGCAAGATCACCCCGGACGCCAAGCCCTTCGCCCTCAATGAGCTGTTCGACACGCTCGGCGCCGAGTTCAAGGTACTGGCGCGGGAACAGGGCCTGGACTTCCGCGTGCGTGGCAGCAAGCTGCGGGTGCACAGCGACATGAAGCTGCTGCGACGCATCCTGCAGAACTTCCTGACCAATGCCTTCCGCTACGGCAAAAGCCCGATCCTGCTGGGCGTGCGTCGCAGCCAGGGGCATCTGTGGCTGGAAGTCTGGGACCGTGGCCCGGGCATCGCCGACGACAAGCTGCAAGTGATCTTCGAGGAGTTCAAGCGCCTGGACAGTCACCAGACCCGTGCCGAGAAAGGCCTGGGCCTGGGCCTGGCGATCGCCGACGGCCTGTGCAAGGTGCTCGGCCACCCGCTGGAAGTACGCTCATGGACCGGCAAGGGCAGCGTTTTCCGGGTCAGTGTGCCGCTGGCCACGGCCCGGGCGCCGGAACAGGCGAAATCGCCGGAACAGGCCGGACAACCGCTGGCGGGCCTGCAAGTGCTGTGCGTGGACAATGAAGACAGCATCCTGATCGGCATGAACAGCCTGCTCAGTCGCTGGGGTTGCCAGGTGTCCACCGCGCGCAATCGCGAGGAGTGCGCGGCGCTGCTGGACAAAGGCCTGCGCCCGCACCTGGCGCTGGTGGACTACCACCTCGACGATGGCGAAATCGGTACCGAGCTGATGGCCTGGCTACGCACCCGCCTCGGCGAGCCAGTGCCGGGGGTGGTGATCAGCGCCGACGGGCATGGCGAGACCATGGCCAAGGTGCACGCGGCCGGCCTCGACTTCCTCAGCAAGCCGGTGAAGCCAGCGGCCCTGCGCGCGCTGCTCAATCGCCATCTGAGCCTGGTGCAATAAGCGCATCGTTGGCCGGGTCGGCCTCCCCGGCCATGGCCCGCTCCAGCAACTCGCCGGGCAGGCTCTTGCTGGCCCGGGCACCGAGCAGCTTGAGCTGCTCGCTGCGGCTGACCAGGTTGCCGCGCCCCTCGCAGAGCTTGTTGCGCGCGGCCGCATAGGCCTTGTCCACCTGCTGCAGGCGGCTGCCCAGTTCGTCCAGGTCCTGGATGAACAGCACGAACTTGTCGTACAGCCAGCCCGCCCGCTCGGCGATTTCCCGGGCGTTCTGGCTCTGCCGTTCCTGCTTCCACAGGCTGTCGATGACCCGCAGGGTGGCCAGCAGGGTGGTCGGGCTGACGATGACGATCTGCCGGTCGAACGCCTCCTGGAACAGGCCCGGCTCGGCCTGCAGGGCAGCCGAAAACGCCGCTTCGATGGGGACGAAGAGCAGAACGAAGTCCAGGCTGGTCAGACCGTCGAGGCGGTTGTAGTCCTTGCTCGACAGGCCTTTCACATGGCTGCGCAGCGAATGCACATGCTGCTTGAGGGCGGCCTGGGCCACGTCGTCCTCACTGGCACCGATGAACTGCTGGTAGGCGGTCAGGCTGACCTTGGAGTCCACCACCACCTGCTTGTCGCCCGGCAGCATGATCAGCACGTCGGGCTGGTAGCGCTCGCCGTCGGCACTCTTGAGGCTGACCTGGGTCTGGTACTCGCGGCCCTTCTCCAGGCCGGCATGTTCAAGGACCTTTTCCAGGATCAGTTCGCCCCAGTTGCCCTGGGTCTTCTGGCCCTTGAGGGCCTGGGTCAGGTTGGTCGCTTCGTCGCTCAGGCGCAGGTTGAGTTGCTGCAGGCGCTCCAGTTCCTTGCCCAGGGAGAAACGCTCGCGGGCTTCCTGCTGGTAGCTTTCCTCCACGCGTTTTTCGAAAGCCTGGATGCGCTCCTTGAGCGGATCGAGCAACTGGCCGAGATGCTGCTGGCTGGTCTGGGCGAAGCGCTGCTCGCGCTCATCGAAGATCTTCGTCGCCATCTCGGCGAACTGGGCACGCAGTTCATCGCGCGAAGCCTGCAGGTCGGCGAGGCGCTGCTGATGGCTGTCCTGCTGCTCGCGCAATTCCGCTTCGAGGCCGGCGCAACGGGCGTCGAGGCGGCGCAGTTCGGCTTCACGCGCGCTGCGCTCCAGGTTCCAGGCGTGGGCGGCATCGCGGGCGTTGTCGCGCTCGATCTGCAACAGATCGATTTCGCGGGCCTGGGCCGCCAGGCTGGCCTGCTTGGCGCTGTTGGCCTGGCTGAGGTCGCTGATCTCGTCGCGGCAGGCGTCCAGTTGCGCCTGCAAGCCCTCCTGGGCCAGCAAGGCGCCGCCCAGGCGCTCTTCCTGCAAGCTCATCTGCGCCTGGCGCTCACTGTGCCGACGCTGCCAGCGCACCAGCACCACGGCTGCGGGAACCGCCGCCAGCAACATACCCAGCATCAGGCTGGTCAGATCCAGTGCAACCATCGACAGCATGTTCACCCCTCGGAAAAAATCCCGCTGAGCTTAACAGTCATCAGGTCGGTCCGGCTCTTCAGTCGCGCGGCAATCGGCGAAGTTCCAGCTGGGCACTGTGATCGCCGGCACGAGCAGCCTGACGCAACAGCTCGTGGCCGATGCGACGATCGCGGGCGTTGCCGCATTCGCGACACAGCATGCGACCCAAACGGCTCTGCGCCTCGACCACCCCTGCGCGCGCCGGCTGCTTGAGCAAGCGCCCGGCGAAATGCTTGACCTGCGGCTTGGCGCCGAGGCGAGGGCTGTCGAGCAGCCACAAGGCAACCTTCAGCGACAGGCGTCGGGGTTCGGCAAGGGGAGAAGCGGAGGGATTGGATTCAGTGGATCGACCGCGAAACTTCATAAAAACAGGCAGGACATTTCTTGGGGCGCGCACTCTACCCGATTATTCCGACAATCGCTCATGCCATTTTTGAAGTTACTTAAGAAATTTCTGAGTTTTTTTATTGACCTTTCCGAGGCGATTTTTCACTCAATAAGACCTCACTAGTGAATTGTCCGACACGCCTCGCCTTGCTGGCACGCCCGTCCTAGAGCAAGCGCCCGGGACAATCCACAGAAGCTGTGGATAACTCAGTGGACAACCGCCTCATACACCCCGCAAACCCCGATAGAATGGGGCCTGCGCTCAAACTGACGATTTTTTCACCAGCTAAAAAAAGTGTTTTTTTTCATTGACTTGTCGGATCCGACCGGTCAATGGGGCACCCATGCAGGGGCATGACCCGGTGGTGACAAGGGGCGCCCCAAGTGTGTACAAGCGCCCCAAAGCGAAGCGATCCAGCGCACCATCACGGGCATTCGCAGTCTTACACGGGGCTTCCCAGCGCTGTATAAAATCGAGATAATGCCCGGCTCGCCGGACGAAAGATGAAAACCACTTGCCAGCGAGAGCGGAAGCCGGTATCTTCGCCGCCGTTAGTACCAAGCTGAAAGTCAATTCTGGCCAAAGCGGTCCTTGCAGCATCGCCCCTCCATCTCAAAGGAATGGGCCATCCTGCTGAAACCAGGACCCGCCAACCGAAAAGCTCCCCAGGCATATCCATACCGCCCTGCCGAGCCCTCCAGCAGACTGAACAGGATCCTCACCCAGGGGCACAGAACCTATTGCCCTGGCGTGTTGCCCGTCTTCCGAAGTACCTACCAGTCAGCCCAAGGCGCCACCTTTTATATTGCGCTCGTTCACTGGCTGCCCTGTTCCAGGGGTTCTGCCGCATCCTGCCCGCCAAAGGCACGCGTCACTGGAACGTTTGAAACATATACGGCTCAAACTAGCCGTATCTCATGCAGGAACGTCCAAAACAATGATGACTCACAACGCTCATACCCAAGCGGCCATCCGCACCCTGTCCCAGGCCTTCGCGCCGCTGAACTGCATCATCCTTGCTTCGCGCAAGAACAGCTTCAGCTTTACCCTGGTCGATGAACACGGCATCGCCCAGCACAGCGAACGCCTCTACCCCGAGCAATACACCCGTGCCGAGCCGCTGCAGGCGGTGATCGACCGGACCCGTCAGGCGTTGATCGCCTGATGGACCACTCTCTCCAAAGCCCCTCATCCGAGGGGCTTTCGCTATCCGCCACACCCTCCTGCATTGCGCAAATATCCCGGCATTTTTAAGTACCGTTCGGCATATGGCTTATGAACAGATGCCGGAAACGATTTAAAAACAGCCCTTTACAGCCGGAATATGACACTACACTTCAACTCAAGCGGCCCTGTCCGCTTCCGGCGGGCCTGACTCCGACCCACCCTGCTGCCAAGCACCAGCGTCCCGCCGGCCACTTTTCTGTTCGAGGGCATCATGGGAATCGCCGCGAGCGAGTTGAGCCAATACGTGATCCGGCCGACGCTGATCTACCTGGACCGCCATAGCCCCTGCGCCGAAGCCCTGTTGCTGGGGATCGCCGCCAGCCAGTCGGCCCTGGGCGCCGCACTTCACGATCGCCGTGGTCACGGCTTGTACCGCATCGCGGAAATGCGTCACCAATCGGTCTGGGATCACTTTCTCGCACGCGATCCGGAACTGGCCAGCCTCGTCCGCGGTCTGGCTAGTCAGCATGCTTTTCTCAACGGCCCGCACCTGGAACTGACGGTGAACCTGCGTTATGCCACCGCCATCGCATGGATGCTGATCGAAGAGCAGGCGCCGCATCTGCCGGAACCCGACGACCTGCTCGGACTGGCGAAGGTCTGGCGTCAGATTTTCCAGCCGCAAGGCCGGCTGCGCGACTTCACCCAGGCCTGGCAGGCCTGCATCGCACCCGTGGAACGTCAGGCATGTTAGGAAAACACCTACAACACCAAACGGAATAAATGCCAATTTTGGTCGGATTGTCCTACAAAATGCGCCTATCTCCCGCGATAGGGGCTATAGCGCGCTCCGGAAAATGTTGGTAATTTGCGCCCCGGTGATCCCCTGGAGTTTCTAATAATGAAAAAAGTCACACTCATCAAAAGCACCCTCGCCATTGCGGTAACCCTGGCTTCCTCCCACCTGCTCGCCAGCGGTTTCGCACTCAACGAACAAAGTGTCAGCGGCATGGGCACCGGTTTCGCCGGTCGTTCTTCTACTGCCGATGATGCCAGCACCGTGTACGGCAACCCTGCCGGCATGTCCCGCCTGAAACGCGAACAAATCACCGTCGGCGGCGCTGCCGTGATCGCCAAGACCGACATCAAGGATGGCCGTGGCACCTTCGGCGGCAGCAACGACGGCGACATGGTTCCCGTGGTTGGCGTCCCGATGGGCTACTACGTCAAGCCGATCGACGATCACTGGAGCGTCGGCTTCGGCGTCTACGTGCCGTTCGGCCTGATCACCGACTACGAACACGGCTTCGCCGGCCGCTACTTCGGCAGCAAGTCGGAAGTCCAGGTGGTCACCTTCCAGCCGACCGTCAGCTACGCCTTCAACGACAAGGTCTCGATCGGTTTCGGCCCGACCATCAACCGCATCGACGGCGCCCTCGAGTCGGCCACGCTGAACACCGCAAGCCTGGGCCGCAACGACGGCAAGGTGAAGATCTCCGGCGACGACACCGCCGTCGGCTACAACATCGGCCTGCTGGTCCAGGCCACCGACAGCACCCGCGTCGGCCTGACCTACCACTCGATGGTCGACTACAAGCTCAAGGGCGACACCAAGATCCAGGGCACCGGCTTCGGCCCGTTCAACGGCGCCAAGTTCGACGCTTCGCTGAACATCAAGACCCCGGAATCCGTAGACCTGTCCGTCACCCACGAGCTGGATGACCAATGGACCCTCTACGCGGGCAGCACCTGGACCCGCTGGAGCCGCCTGGAGGCCATCACCGTCAAGAACGACGGCGTACCGGCCCCTCTGCGCGCGAACCTGGGCACCATCAGCGAAGAGCAGAACTGGCACGACACCTGGGCCCACGCCATCGGCGCGTCCTACAAGCTGAACAAGGAATGGACCCTGCGCACCGGCTTCACCGTCGACCAGTCGCCGACCAACAACGTCAACCGCTCGCCACGCATCCCCACTGGCGATCGCAAGATCTTCAGCGTTGGTGCTGGCTGGTCTCCGACCGACGACATGACCATCGACGTGGCCTACTCCTACCTGTGGGAAGAAGACACCAAGGTCAATCTGCGTGACCCTAGCAAAGGGGCCTACAGCGCCAAGTACGAAAACAGTGCACACGGCCTGGGCGCGTCCCTGACCTACCGCTTCTGATTTCACTGCCGGCTGTATGAAAAAACCGCCCTCGCTGGCGGTTTTTTCATTTCAGCTGGAGGCCCTGACCTTCCATTCGTCGCCCAGGTTCTCCTTGAGAAACGCCATGAAGGCACGGACCTTCGGAGTCATGGCAAACCGATCGGTGACACACAGGTAGATATCCATCGGTTCGGTCTGGGCATAGGCACGCCCGCCACCCTCCTCCTCGAACAGCGGTACCAGCTCACCACGCTGCAACCAGGGACGGGCGACGAACTCGGCTAGCCGGGTGATGCCGCCGTCGTGGACCGCCATCTGTGCCAGTACGTCGATATCGTCGCTGATCAAGACATCGCCGAACTCGGCCTCGAAGCGCAGGCCGTCACGCACGAAGCCCCAACGCAGGAAGCGTCCATCCACCGGATAGCGAAACACCAGGCAACGGCGCTGCTTGAGTTCCTCGGGACTTTGCGGCCAGCCCTCACGTGCCAGGTAGCCAGGCGACGCACAGCAAATGAACGGCACCTGGGCGATATGCCGGGCCAGCAAGCCATCTTCCAGTTGCGGGGTGATGCGCAGGCTGACGTCCACCCCTTGCCGGGCATGATCGACCTTGGCATCACTCGTAAGCATTTCGATTGAAAGATGGGGATACAGCGCACTGAACTGCGGGATCAGCCGCGCCAGCACATGACGCCCGAAGGCCGAGCTGGTGGCGATGCACAAACGTCCGCGTGGCTCGCTGTCGGTTGCCGTGACCGCCAGTTGCGCGTCTTCCAGGTCACGCTCGATCAGCCGCACCTTGTCGTAGTAGAGGCTACCGCTGGGGGTCAGCACCATGCTGCGGGTAGTACGCGACAGCAGGCGTACCTGCAGATGAGCCTCCAGGCGGGCGATATTCTGGCTCACCGCCGCCGCACTCAGGCCGAGGCTGCGTGCACCGCCAGCGATGCTGCCAGCCTCGACCACCTTGATGAAGCTCTTGATCAGGCCCAGCAGGTTCACGGCGATCTCCGCAGGATTCGTAAGTTTTCCTTTATAAAGACCAAACGCCTGCCCGTCTACTTGCCTGCCAGGCACCTTGCTAACCTGCGTCGATCCCAACACAGGCCCGCAGGAAACAGCATGCAATCAAGGACCACCAGCCGCATTCGCCCTCGCAAGCTTGGCGCCCGCACCACGCCCTATGTGTTCGCCCTGTATATGTCGTCGATCATGGCGATGCTCATGTGCTTCGTCATCACCGCAGCCAACAGCGGCATTGACCAGCATTACCTGGGCAACGTGCTCAGGGCCTACCAACTCGCCATGCCGGTAGCCTTCGCTTGCGTACTGGTAGTGCGCCCGATCGTGGTCAGGCTGGTGGCGCTGACCGTGCACTCGGGCAACTAGCTGCTCACGGCTTGGAGGCGATGGCCTGTTCGATGGCAGCCCTGAATTTCGGATCGTCCGGCTTGGTCAGGCTGGAGAAACTGTCGACCACCCGGCCCTGGCGGTCGATCACGTATTTGTAGAAATTCCACTTGGGCGCGGCGCTCTGGTTGGCCAGCTCGCGGAACAACGGGATGGCGCCGTCGCCGCGCACCTTTTGCGCCTCGGTCATGGTGAAAGTCACGCCGTAGTTGGCATAGCAGACCTTGGCGGTCTTCTCGCTGTCGGCGTCTTCCTGCTTGAAGTCGTTGGACGGCACACCCAGCATTTCCAGGCCCTGGCCGTGATACGCCTTGTACACCGCTTCCAGCCCTTCGAACTGGGGAGCGAAACCGCAATAGCTGGCGGTATTCACCACCACCAGCGGCTTGCCGCCGAACTGCTGGCACAGATCGATGGTTTCCTTGGCCCGCAGCTTGGGCAGGTCGCCCTGGAGCAGGGCCGGGCAACCGTCGGCCAGGGCGAAGCCACTAACGCCCAAGGCCAGGGCGGCAATCAACAGGCGTGCTTGCATGACGATTCTCCATTCGCTGTACGAACACTCAGAGTACGCCTAACAAACGCCCATGCCCAATTGCATCAGCGCCAGCCCGCCGCGCTGCCAGCCCCACCAGGCCAGGCCCAGCAACAGGATTGCCAGGCCCAGCCCGATCAGCCAGACACGCAGCAGGCTCACGCCGATGCAGCCTGCAAGCGCGCTACCGGGCGCTCGCGTACCGGCCAGTTGAGGGCGCCGGCCAGCAGGCTGAGCAGGATGGAGATGTGCCAGACCAGCTCGTAGTTGCCGGTCTGGTCGTACACCACGCCGCCCAGCCAGCCGCCGAGGAACGCGCCCAACTGATGGAAGAGGAAGACGATCCCGCCCAGCATCGACAGGTTGCGCACACCGAACAGGGTGGCCACGGTGCCGTTGGTCAGCGGCACGGTGGACAACCACAACAGCCCCATGGCGATACCGAACAGATAGGCACTGAACTGGGTCACCGGCGCCCACAGGAACAGCACGATCACCACCGCCCGCAACAGGTACAGCGCGGTCAGCAGGCGCGGCTTGGACATACGTCCGCCAAGCCAGCCGGCGGTATAGGTGCCAACGATATTGAACAGCCCGACCAGGGCCAGCACCGTGGTGCCGGTGGTTGCCGGCAAATGCTGGTCGACCAGGTAGGCCGGCAGGTGCACGCCGATGAAGACCACCTGGAAACCGCACACGAAGAAGCCCAGCGCCAGCAGCCAGAAACCACTGTGCGAGCAGGCTTCGCGCAGCGCTTCGCCGAGGGTCTGCTCCTGCCCTTGGGCCGCCACTGGACGGTCCTTGAGCATGCCCACCAGCGGCACGATAAAGGCCACCATCAGGCCCAGCACCAGCAAGGCCACGGACCAGCCCAGCCAGTTGATCAGGCCGAGGGTACCGGGAAGCATGGCGAACTGGCCGAAGGAACCGGCGGCGCTGGCGATGCCCATGGCCAGGCTGCGTTTCTCCGCCGGCACCGCGCGCCCGACCACGCCGAGAATCACCGAGAACGAGGTGCCGGACAGGCCGATCCCGATCAGCAGGCCAGCGCTCAGGGACAGCGACACCGGCGAATTCGACAAGCCCATCAGCACCAGGCCGGCTGCGTAGAGAATGCCGCCGATGATCACCACCTTCGCGGCACCCAGGCGATCGGCCAGGGCCCCGGCAAACGGCTGGGCCAGCCCCCACACCAGGTTCTGCAGGGCGATGGCGAAGGCGAACACGCCGCGGCCCCAGCCGAACTCGGCGCTCATCGGCGCCAGGAACAGGCCGAAGCCGTGCCGCACGCCCAGCGACAGCGCCAGGATCAGGGCCGCCCCCAGTAATACCCAGCCGCTGGTACGCCATACGGATGTCATTGTTCTTCTCTCCTGTTTGCGCAAGGTTGCGGGTATATACCCGCGTCAGGTCGTGAAAAAGCTCAGGCCAATTGTTTCAGCAGGCGGATCAGTTCATCGCGCTGGTCCGTTCCCAATGTGTGTACCAGGCCCTCCTGGGCTTTCTCCCAGGCCGGTTCGGCACTGCGCAAACGCTCGGCACCCTCGGCGGTCAACAGCACCACGCGATTGCGCAGGTCGCTGCCTTCGGCCAGGGCCACCAGGCCTTCGCCTTCCAGCACCTTGAGGTTGCGGCCCAGGGTGCTGCGGTCCAGCCCCATGGCTTCGGCCAGGGTCGAGATACTCGGCTTGTCCAGGCGTTGCAGGTGCCGCAGCAGGGAAAACTGGGCGACATTGATGCCGAAGCCTTCGAGGGCCTCGTCGTAATGCCGGCTCACCCCACGGGCAGCGCGACGCAGATGGGTGCAGATGCAGGTACTGGTCAACATGAATGCGTGTATATACCCGCATCAGCGGCGACGCAAGGAAAAGTTACGAAACATTGCAGGCCAGGGTCACAACCACGGCCAGTTCAAGCAGTTCCAGCAAGGCGCCAGCGGTATCGCCGGTGGTGCCGCCAAGACGCCGCAGCATGGAGCGACGCAGGGCGAAGAAGGCCACGGCCGCCACCAGCAGCGGCAGCCAGCCCCCCAGCAGCAGACAGCCCACGGCACTGACGCCGAGGACCCACAAGGCGGTTTTGCGCGGCAGATGATCCTTCAGGGCCTGCCCCAACCCACCCCGACGCACATAGGGCGTACTCAGGAACAACGCCAGCATCGCTGCCCGGCCGATCACCGGCGCCAGGATCAGCAACGCACCCTGCCCGCCCTCGACCAGCGCCAGCAAGGCACAGAATTTCAGCAGCAGCACCAGCACCAGGGTAACCACGGCAATCGGCCCGCTGCGCGGGTCCTTCATGATGGCCAGGGTGCGCTCGCGATCGCCGAAGCCGCCGAGCCAGGCATCGGCGCTGTCGGCCAGGCCGTCCAGGTGCAGGCCGCCGCTGAGGATGACCCAGGCGCTCAGCAGCAGTGCCGCATGGAGCAGTGGCTGGGTACCTTGCAGCAAGGCGTCCAGGGCCCAGAGCAGGACGCCGAACAGCAGGCCGACCAGCGGATAGAACAGCAACGAGCGGCCGTTCTGCTCGGGGGTCGGCATACCCGGCAGCGTGACGGGCAGGCTGCTGAGAAATTGCAGGGCGATCCAGAATGGCAGCATGGCCAGTCCCTCATGAAAGAACAAAATCAAAAGCACGACACGTACCCCTGTGGGAGCGGGTTCACCCGCGATTACGGTAGTGAATCCGCCGCCGCAATCGCGGGTGAACCCGCTCCCACAAGGTTCGGTGTCGTTCAGCAGATTTCCTGCAGGTTATCGGCCTCGACACGCAACCGATGCAATGCCCCATGCCCCACCTGCACCTGCAACAACTGCTCCCTCGGCAACCGTCGGGCCCGTGCCAGCAACAGGCGCATCACGCCGCCATGGGTCACCAGCAACACCCGTTCGCCAGCATAGGTGGTTTGCAAACGCGCCAGGCTGGCCAGCACGCGCTCGGAGAAGTCAGTCACCGGCTCGCCACCCGGTGGCGTGAAGGCGTAAGGATCCGCCCAGAATTTGCCGAGCGCCGCCTCATGATCTTCCATCAGTTGCAGCGCCGTACGCCCTTCCCATTCGCCGAAATGCAATTCCCGCATCCCCGGTTCCAGCATCAGCGGTAAGGCAAGCTCCCCGGCCAGGTGCTCGGCGAACCGCGCACAGCGCTGCAACGGCGAACTGACCAGCCGATCCCACGGCCCGCCACCTGCCACCGCCGCCTGCATCTGCGCCCAGCCCTGTTCGGTCAAGGCATCGTCGAGGCTGCCGCGAAAGCCGCTACCCAGTTCGGTCTCGCCGTGACGCAAGAGGTCGAGGATCATGCCGGCCGATCCGCCACCGCCGCTTCGGCGAAGGTCGCCATCTGTCCGTGCAGGTCACAGGCCAGACGCAGCAGCGGCACCGCCAGCGCCGCACCGCTGCCTTCACCCAGACGCAGGCCCAGCTCCAGCAACGGCTCGCCGTCCAGCTCGGCCAGCACCCGACGATGACCCGGCTCGGCACCACGGTGACCAAAGAACAACCAGGCCCGGCACGACGGATTCAAGCGCACCGCCAGCAATGCCGCCACGGTGCAGATAAAGCCGTCCACCAGCACCGCGACACCTTCCTGGGCACAGGCCAGATAGGCGCCCGCGAGTGCAGCGATTTCCAGCCCGCCGACATGCAGCAATGCCTGCCACGGGTCGCCGGCGATCCCGTCATGCTTGCGCAGGGCCGCCTCGATCACTTCGGCCTTATGGCGCACACCGGCCGCATCCAGCCCGGTCCCGGGGCCGCTGAGCTCGACCGCCGCACAGCCCAGCAAGGCGCACGCCAGCGCGCTGGCTGCCGTGGTGTTGCCGATGCCCATCTCGCCACCGATAAACAAGCGCGCCCCGGCCTGCACCGCACGCAAGGCGCTGTCACGACCGCCCTGCAAGGCGCGCTCGCCCTGCTCCACCGTCATGGCCGGCGCTTGGGCAAAGTTGGCGGTACCCGGCGCGATGCGCAGGTGAAGCACGCCCGGCAGATCGAGGCCGAGATTCACCGTCCCCAGGTCCACCACTTCCAGCCGCGCATCCAGCTGGCGAGCGAGCACGCTGATCGCCGCGCCGCCACTGACGAAGTTCAGCAGCATCTGCCCGGTGACTTCCTGCGGATAGGCGGAGATACCCTCGGCAACCACGCCATGGTCACCGGCAAAGATGCTGATCCACACTTGGTCCAGCGTTGGCTTGAGCTGCCCCTGCAACGCTGCCAGCTCAACCGCCACCTGTTCCAGCCGCCCCAGAGAGCCGGCCGGCTTGGTCAGCTGCTGCTGGCGCGCGAGGGCCTCGGCGCGTATCTGTTCGTCCGGCGCGCGGCATGGATCGAGCCACCAGGCGTGGGTCATGATTGGGTTCCTTTGAGATAGAGCGGCAGGCCGGCGACGGTGAGGATCACCCGCTGGCAACGTTCGGCGACAGACTGGTGCAACCAGCCGGCCTCATCGACATAGCGCCGGGTCAGTTCACCCAGGGGCACCACGCCCAGGCCGGTTTCGTTGCTGACCAGGATGATTTCCCCCGGCAGCTGGTCCAGGCATTCGAGCAGCGCATCGCGCTCGGCCGCCAGGCGCGCGGGGTCTTCGAGCATCAGCAGGTTGGTCAGCCACAGGGTCAGGCAGTCCACCAGCAGGCAGCGGTCGGCGGCGGCATGGGCGCGCAATACCGAAGCCAGCGCCAGTGGCTCTTCGATCAGCGCCCATTCGGCCGGGCGCCGCTCGCGGTGCAGTTGCACCCGGGCATTCATTTCACCGTCGAGGGGTTCGCTGGTGGCGATATAGGTCACCGCCAGGCCGCTGGCCTGGGCACGTTGTTCGGCCAGGCGGCTTTTGCCCGAACGGGCGCCACCGAGAATCAGGTTGAGCATGTCAGTCGAGCCCGCAGAGTTGACGAAGGTGCGCCGGGTCCAGGTGCTTGTCGACCAGGTCGGCAAGGCGCTCGATATCCCGCTCGCGCAGGGCGTGGTAGTCGATGCGCTCGACCTGTTCGAGCCCGGCCCAGCGCAACAGCGCGGCACAGGAGTCGGGGGATTCGAACAGGCCATGGAGATAAGTGGCGAGGATCTGGCCGTCGGCGCTGATGGCGCCGTCGTCGCGACCGTCGGCCAGTTTCACCGCCGGACGCTCCAGGGCCCGCCCCTCGGTGACGCCGGCATGGATCTCGTAGCCGCTGATCGCGGCCTGTTCCAGAGTCAGCCTGCCACTGACATTGCGCAGCTGCTTGTGCGCCTCCAGCACCGTCGAGTAGTCCAGCAGCGCCAACCCCGGGCTGCTCCCTGCGGGCCCTTCCAGCCCCAGCGGATCATGCACCTCATGGCCGAGCATCTGCAGGCCGCCACAGATTCCCACCAGCTTGCCACCATAGCGCAGGTGGCGGGCAATCGCCTGTTCCCAGCCGCGCTCGCGCAATTGCGCCAGATCGCCGCGCACGCTTTTCGAGCCGGGCAGGATGATCAGGTCGGCCGGCGGAATCGCCTCGCCCGGGCCGATGAATTGCAGGTCCACCTGGGGATGCAGGCGCAGCGGGTCGAAGTCGGTGTGGTTGCTGATCCGCGGCAGCACCGGAACGATAACCTTGAGTACCTGCGCCGCCTTGGCGCCCTGGCGGCGGTCGAGACCATCCTCGGCCTCCAGGTGCAGGTCCATCACGTAGGGCAGCACGCCCAGTACCGGCTTGCCGGTGCGCTCTTCCAGCCAGTCGAGGCCGGGCTGGAGCAAGGCGATGTCACCGCGGAAGCGGTTGATGACGAACCCCTTGACCCGCGCCTGCTCGCTCGGCGACAGCAGTTCCAGGGTACCGACCAGATGGGCGAACACCCCGCCGCGATTGATATCGGCAACCAGGATCACCGGGCAATCCACCGCCTCGGCAAAGCCCATGTTGGCAATATCGCCGGCACGCAGGTTGATCTCGGCCGGCGAGCCGGCACCTTCCACCATCACCACGGGATACGCGGCGCTCAGGCGCCGGTGCGAAGCGAGCACCGCCTGCATGGCGATGGCCTTGTAGTCGTGATAGGCCACCGCATTCATGCTGGTGACCGCGCGGCCATGGACGATGACCTGCGCCCCGGTGTCGCTGTTGGGCTTGAGCAGCACCGGGTTCATGTCGGTATGCGGCTCCAGCCCGCAGGCCTGGGCCTGCACCGCCTGGGCCCGACCGATCTCGCCGCCGTCGGCGGTGACCGCGCTGTTGAGCGCCATGTTCTGCGGCTTGAACGGCACCACGCCGACGCCCTGGCGTTTCAGCCAGCGGCACAGCGCAGTGACCAGGGTACTTTTGCCGGCATCGGAGGTGGTGCCCTGCACCATCAGGGTGGTCATGGCTGTTCCTTGCGGTAGGCGGCCAGCGCAGCGGCCAGGCGTTGCCAGTCGGCTTCGTCGGCAGGCAGGCCGAAGCGCAGGCCCGGAGGGTGGTCGAACAGGCGCAGGAGAATGCCGCGCCGGGCCATGAAATCGTGGAACAGCGCCGCCTGGTCGTGGCGCAGGTACTGGAACAGGTCACAGCCACCGGCGGGCGCCAGGCCGGCGGACGCCAGCAAGGCGGCGAGACGGGCGCTGGCGGTGGCGCAGCGTTCGGTCTGCACGCGCTGGCTTTCACTGTCGGCGAAGCTCGCCTGCCCGAGGACCCGGGTCGGCCCGCTGATCGACCAAGGCCCCAGCTCTTCCGCCAGGGCGCGCAACAGCGCCGTTTCGGCCAGCACGAAACCGAGGCGCACCCCGGCCAGGCCGAAGAACTTGCCGAACGAACGCAGCACGATCAGCCCCGGCCGCTGGCTGAACGCCGCAATACTGTGGGCCGGGGTGTTGTCCATGAAGGCTTCGTCCACCAGCAGCCAGCCACCCCGCCGGGCCAGGCGCTCATGCCAGCCAAGCAGGGTTTCCGGGCCGAACAGACGTCCGGTGGGGTTGTTCGGATTGACCAGCACCAGCACGTCGAGATCATCCAGCCGCGCCTCGACCTGATCTTCGCCCAGTTCCGACAGATGATGCCCGGCCCGGCGCCAGGCAGCGGCATGCTCGGCATAGCACGGCGAAACCACACCGACGTTGCCTCGCGCCCGCAAGCGCGGCAGGGCCTGGATCGCTGCCTGGGAACCGGCCACCGGCAGCAGTGCGCTGACGCCGTAGTAGGCCGCGGCGGCCTGCTCCAGACCATCATCGGTCTCCGGCAGGCGTGCCCAGGCGCGCAAGGGAATTTCGGGAACCGGGAAGGCCCAAGGCGCGATGCCGCTGGACAGGTCCAGCCAGTCCTTACGGGGGATACCGTAGTGTTCGATCGCCCGCAGCAGGCGGCCACCGTGTTCAAGCATAGAATTCCGCTCCCAGGCACAGCAGCAGCAACCACAGCCACACGCCCTTGCAGACCAGTTGCCAGCCGCGTTCGATGGCGCCGGCGTCCGCTGGCGGGCCTTCGCCTAGTTGCGGGCGTTCGTGCAGCTCGCCGTGATAGACAGCCGAACCACCCAGTTCGACACCCAGCGCACCGGCGCCGGAAGCCATCACCGGCCCCGCATTCGGGCTGTCCCACTTCGGGCCCTGCTGGCGCCAGCACTTCAGCGCCAGACGGGTTTTGCCGAGCAGCGCGTAGGTCAGCGCCACCAGCCGCGCCGGCACATAGTTGAGGACATCGTCGATCCGCGCCGCCGCCCAGCCGAAGCGTTCGAAACGCTCGTTGCGGTAACCCCACATGGCGTCCAGGGTGTTGCTCAGGCGATAGAGCACCACGCCCGGCGCGCCGGCGATGACGAACCAGAACAGCCCGGCGAATACCGCATCGCTGCCATTCTCCAGCACCGATTCGGTGGCAGCGCGGGCCACGGCGGTCTCATCGAGTTCGGCGGTTTCCCGGCTGACCAGGTAGCCGACCCGCTTGCGCGCCTCGTCCAGGTCGCCGCCGCGCAGGGCATCGGCCACCGGCTGCACATGCTCGCCAAGGCTGCGCAGGCCAAGGGCGCAGTACAGCGCGAGAATCTCCACCAGCCAGCCGATATAAGGCAACCAGGACAACGCGGTCGCCAGCAGGGTCAACGGAATCACCGCAAGGAACCAGGCCGTGACGCCATGACTGCGCCAGCCGCGCCCGCCGGAATTGAAGCGTTGTTCCAGGCGCCCGGCGAAACGGCCGAAGGCCACCAGCGGATGCCAGCGCCGCGGCTCGCCCAGCAGCGCATCCAGCGCCACCCCGGCCACGGTCAGCAAGGCCACACTCATTCGGCTTCTCCCCATTGGTTTTCAAACAGCATGTCGGCCAGCGGCCGGGGCGTGGTCCAGCCTTCCAGCGCGAGCATAGGCGCCGGATAGAACTCATGGACCGGGCCGAGGCAGAGTATCGCCAGGGGCTTGGCCCCGGCGGGCATGTGCAGCAGGTCGGCCAGGGCCTGCGGATCGAACAGCGACACCCAGCCCATGCCCAGGCCTTCGGCGCGGGCGGCCAGCCAGAGATTCTGGATCGCGCAGGACAGCGAGGCCAGGTCCATCTCCGGCAGGGTGCGGCGGCCAAAGATATGTGCCTCGCGCTTGTCCATCAGCGCCGCCACCAGCAGTTCGGCGCAATCGTTGATGCCTTCCACCTTGAGTTGCATGAACTCGTCGGAGCGCTGGCCGAGGGCCTCGGCGGTGCGCAGGCGCTCGTCCTCGACCAGGGCCTGGATACGCTGGCGCAACACGCGCTGGGTGATGCGGATAAAACGCCAGGGCTGCATCAGGCCGACGCTGGGTGCTTGGTGCGCCGCCTCGAGCAGGCGCGCAAGCAGCGCCGGCGCCACCTCGCCACCACTGAAATGACGCATATCGCGACGTTCGCCAATGGCCCGGTAGATGGCCGCACGCTCGGCCTCGCTGTAGGTGTGCTCGTTCATGGCGCCAGCAGCGCCGCCAGCGCAGCGGGGTTGGACGGAAAGTAGAAGTGCACGTAGGAGGCCGTCAGCCGGCCGATGCGGTACACCGCTTCCGCGCCGCGCCCGCCATTGGGGCTCTGGCCCCGGGCGATGGGCTCCAGTGCGGTGCTGGTCAGGGAATGGTGATAGGTATGGCCGCGCAGCGTGCCTTCCGGCAATTCCACGCTCTGCAATGCCAGGGCGGCAAGGCGCTTCTGCATGTTCGCCTCGCCCGGCAGGAGGCCGGCCAGTTCAGCCCGTTCGCCGGCGACGTCGGTCAGGGCTTCGAGCAGGTAAAGCATGCCACCGCATTCGGCCAGCAGTGGCTTGCCGGCCTGGTGATGGGCACGGATCGCCGCCAGCATCGGTGCGTTGGCGGCCAGGGCATGGTGATGCAGTTCCGGGTAACCGCCTGGCAGGTACAGGCTCTCGGCGTCCGGCAGTTCACCATCATGGATCGGCGAGAAGAAGCGCAGCTCGGCGCCCATCTCCCGCAGCAGGTCGAGGCTGGCGCCATAGGTGAAGGCAAAGGCTTCGTCACGAGCCACGGCGATGCGCACGCCTTCCAGCATGGGCTCGATAGGCCGGGGAGCGGGCTGCTCGAAGGCCACGGGCGGCGGCAAGGAGGACTGGCAGCTATCACCCAGGGCCTTGGCGGCAGCGTCGAGGCGCAGGTCGAGGTCGGTCAGTTCGCTGGCCTGGACCAGGCCGAGGTGGCGACTCGGCAACTCGATCCCGGTTTCCCGGGACAGGCCGCCGTACCAGCGCAAGCCTTCGGTCAGGCTGCCTTCGAGCAGTTGTGCATGGCGCAGCGAGCCAACCCGGTTGGCGAGCACGCCGGCAAAGGGCAGGTCGGGCTGATAACGGGCCAGGCCCAGTGCCAGGGCGCCGAAGGTCTGGGCCATGGCGGTACCGTCGATCACCGCCAGTACCGGCACGCCGAAGTGACGGGCGAGGTCGGCGCTGGACGGCGTGCCGTCGAACAACCCCATCACCCCTTCGATCAGGATCAGGTCGGCCTCGCCCGCCGCTTCCCAGAGCAGGCGCCGGCTTTCCTCGACACCGACCATCCACAGGTCGAGCTGGTACACCGGGGCACCGCTGGCCCGTTCGAGGATCATCGGGTCGAGAAAGTCCGGGCCGCACTTGAACACGCGGACCTTGCGCCCCTGGTTGCGATGCAAGCGGGCCAGGGCGGCAGTGACGGTGGTCTTGCCCTGGCCGGAAGCCGGCGCGGCGATCAGCACCGCCGGGCAATGCCGGGTGTCGCTCATAGTTCGACGCCCTTCTGCGCGCGGATGCCGGCCTGGAACGCGTGCTTGACCATGCCCATCTCGGTGACCGTATCGGCCAGCTCGATCATTTCGTCCTTGGCGCCGCGACCGGTAACGATCACATGCTGCATCGGCGGGCGGGCCTGGAGGTCGGCGAGCACGCTGTCGAGGTCGAGGTAGCCGTGCTTGAGGGCGATATTCAGTTCATCGAGCACGACGAAACCGATCTGCGGGTCGCGCAACAGTTGTCGGGACACTTCCCAGGCAGCCTCGGCAGCGGCGATATCGCGCTGGCGGTCCTGGGTTTCCCAGGTGAAACCCTCACCCATGACGTGATAGCGCACCTGCTCGGGAAAGCGCCGGAAGAACAGTTCCTCGCCGGTGGCATTGCGCCCCTTGATGAACTGCACCACGCCGCATTGCATACCGTGGCCCATGGCCCGGGCGAGCATGCCGAAGGCCGAGCTGCTCTTGCCCTTGCCGTTGCCACTGAGCACCAGCAGCAGGCCGCATTCGTTGGGGGCATTGGCGATGCGCTCGTCGATCACCGCCTTCTTGCGCTGCATGCGCGCCAGGTGGCGTTGGTCACGTTCGGGGGATTCGCTCATCGGGGGTCTCCGCGGGCCACTGACGCCAAGCGGCGACAGCTGAGGGGATGGGGGCACGGAGGGACGCGCTGGCACCGGGCGCAAGGGCCCGGAGAACCGCGCACCACCCGCCGTGGTGCCGTTGACTGTTTGCAGGCCGGTCTCCGGGCTCACGAGCGGATCGCCGGGCGATCCTGACCGGGCGCCTTCCCGGGTTCGAACACCCAGTGGCCATGCGCGGTCTTGACTCGATTTACCGTTGCGGGGGCAGCGCCGGAGTCGCACCGGCTTCCCTGTTTCACCCGGTCGACCTTGCAGTCACGGGGCACCTGAAACACGTCGCGAAGGTTAGAGGGTTGGGCCCGGAGCGTCAATTGGAGACACCCATCACATTGCGACCAACGGCGCAACTTTCACGTTGTGCCACACTCCAAGCCAGTGATATCACATTGCCATGATTTTTCGCTGTAGCTGTAGCTCGTACAACAATGACCAAGGAGAGCAGCATGCAAGGCCTGATCATCAATAACCCCCGCCTGGAGTTCCTGCGTCCGGCACTTGAACGCTGGGGCGAATGCATCGAACGTTTCAACCAGACCCTGGGCGACAACGAAGGTCCGCACTGGCAAGGGATGCAAGGCAACCTGGGACTGTTCTCGGCGGCGCTCTGGCAGGCCGAGCTGGTGAGCTTGCAGGGTTACCAGAGCAAGAAACAGCGGGATGAAGGCGACCGCGGCGCGCACTGCGACCTGCTGATCGCCAGCAAGGATGAATCCGCCTACCTGCACGCCCAGCAGCGCTGGCCCAGGGTCGGACGCCTGGACCTGGACGGGGCGCTGCAGGAGACGGCCACGCAGGCCAAGGCCATCGCCTATCCGAGCCAGTTGAAGATCGCGGCACTGTTCGTCAGCCCGAGCAAACTGGGGCAGCATGCCAGCCCGGAGGAGTTGCAGGACCTGGTGGACGATCTGCAAAAGCACACCGCCTGTGCGATTGCCTGGTGCTTTCCGTATGGGTATCGCAAGTTGCATGACGAGGTGGGGCAGTACTATCCGGGAGTGGCGTTGCTCCTGAAGCAGGCCTGAAATACTTTGGGCTGCCTTGGAGCGGTCCCCGGTAATTGAACCTCCCTGCATGATTCAATCTCTGACTTCTTAGGATCTTCCCAAGGAGTCAGACCATGCCCACCCTGCGCCTCGCCATCCTGCTGGCCATCACCACCGGCCTGACCGCCTGCGGCGAATCCGCCCGCCTCCAGGTCACGGATGGCAGCGGCCCTTCGCCGCAATTGCCGGAGCCGAACAAGACCCTGATCCCCACGGTGAACATCGCCCCGGCGGTGGGCTGGCCCGACGGCAGCACGCCCAAGGCGGCCCAGGGCACGCGGGTGGCCGCGTTCGCCGATGGCCTGGACCATCCGCGCTGGCTGTATGTCCTGCCCAACGGCGACGTACTGGTGGCGGAAACCAACGCGCCGGAGAAGCCCGAGGACAGCAAGGGCATCCGCGGCTGGGTGATGAAGAAGGTCATGGCCAAGGCCGGCGCCGGGGTGCCCAGCGCCAACCGCATCACCCTGCTGCGCGATGCTGACAAGGATGGCGTGGCGGAAACCCGCACGGTATTCCTCAAGGATCTCAATTCACCCTTCGGCATGGCCCTGGTCGGCAATGACCTGTACGTTGCCGATACCGACCGCCTGCTGCGCTTCAAGTACCAGGAGGGCGCCACCTCGCTGAATGGCACCGGCGAGCCGGTCACCGAGTTGCCGGGCGGGCCGCTGAACCACCACTGGACCAAGAACGTGATCGCCAGCAAGGACGGCAGCAAGCTCTACGTCACCGTCGGCTCCAACAGCAACGTGGCCGAGAACGGCATGGACAAGGAAGAAGGACGTGCGGCGATCTGGGAAGTGGACCCGGCCACCGGCCAGCACCGGATCTTCGCTTCCGGCCTGCGCAACCCCAACGGCCTGGCCTGGGAGCCGCACAGCGGACAGCTATGGACCGCCGTGAACGAACGCGACGAGATCGGCAGCGACCTGGTACCGGACTACATCACCTCGGTGCAGGACGGAGCCTTCTATGGCTGGCCCTACAGCTATTACGGCCAGCACGTGGATGTGCGGGTAGACCCGCAGGATCCCAACCTGGTGGCCAAGGCCATCGCCCCCGACTATGCGGTCGGCCCCCATACCGCCTCGCTGGGCCTGGCCTTCGCCGAGGCCGGGGCACTGCCGCCGCCGTTCGACCAGGGTGCGTTCATCGGCCAGCATGGCTCGTGGAACCGCAAGCCGCACAGTGGCTACAAGGTTCTTTTCGTGCCGTTCAATAGCGAAGGCAAACCTGCGGGTAAACCGGTGGACCTGCTGACGGGCTTCTTGAACGAAGAGGGCAAGGCCATGGGCAGGCCCGTGGGCGTGGTCACTGACCAGAGGGGCGGAGTACTGGTGGCGGACGATGTGGGGAATGTGGTGTGGCGGGTGAGCAGGACGAACTAACGGGCGTACGCGGACCTTGTGGGAGCGGGTTCACCCGCGATGACGTCGGTGAATTCACCACCGCATCGCGGGTGAACCCGCTCCCACAAGGTCCGCGTACGCCCTTCCTACGGGTTATGTGCCAGATGTGCAGGCGCCATCAACACCCGCTTCGCATTCAGGTAAGACTTCTGCCAGTAGTTGTTCGACAGATAATCCAGCCGCACCGTCCCACCGGTGGATGGAGCATGCACGAAGCGCCCTTCCCCGACGTAGATGCCAGCGTGGTTCACCTGGCTCGCACCGTTCGTCGCAAAGAACACCACATCCCCCGATTGCAGCGCATCACGCTGAACGTCCGGGGCACGCATGACGATCATCTCGCGGGTCGAACGTGGCAGGGAAATACCTGCCGCATCGCGGTAGACATAACCGATCAGGCCACTGCAATCGAAGCCGGAATCCGGCGTATTGCCGCCCCAGCGATAGGGCGTGCCGACCAGGCCAAGGGCGCGGAAAAGCACGTCCTCAGCGGCTGGCGAGTAGCTGATCTGGGCAGGAACATAGGCCGGCTGGACCACCGGGGCCGGGGTCGGAGCCTGGCTGGAGCAGGCACCGAGCAGTGCTGCCAGGGACAATACCGCTGAACGCGCCATCATCGTCTTCATCAGAACATCCTGTCTGAAGGAGCCCGGCGCGGGGCCGGAATAAGTGGTGAGAAATCAGATTAGACGTTTTCTGTAAACACGCACGGCGACTAGCTTTTCAGCATAGTCGCCGTGTGTCTGACACCGCTGCGAATCGCTTAGTTGCGCGAAAGTGTCGTGGTCGCTGCCGGCGGCGCCAAGGCCAGGGCGCGCTTGGCCTCGATGAAGGTCTTGCTCCAGTAGCGATCACCCAGGCTGTCGATCCGCACACCACCGCTGCGGCGGCTGCTGGAATGGATGAACTGGTTGTCGCCCAGGTAGATGCCGGCATGGCTGACGCGCCCGCGACCGTTGGTGCTGAAGAACAGCAGGTCACCGGGCTTGAGGTTGTTGCGCGAAACCAGCGGCGCATCGACGTTGATCATCTCGCGGGTCGAACGCGGCAGGGTCATGCCGGCTTCCTCGCGGAACAGGTAACCGATGAAGCCGCTGCAATCGAAGCCCGACTGCTCGGAGGTGCCACCGAAGCGGTAGCGGGTACCGATCAGCGACATGCCGCGCTCGAGGATGCTGTCGGCCAGGGCGGGCAGCTGGTAGGACTTGCTGCTGGAGAATTGTTCCAGATCCTGCTCGGTAGCCAGCTCTTCCTCGAAGACGGAAGCCTCGACGGAGGACTTGGTAGCGGACTTGGCGGAAACGGAGAAGTGATCCTGCTGTTGCGGGGCCGGGCTATGAGCCGCGCAGCCAAACAGCAGCGTCACGAGTGCGAGGGGCACGAGGGGTGCGAAGCGATTCAGCATGGGCACGACCGTGTCTTGAATTTGATGAAGTCGCGACTATGCCTTCTATCGATTCGATTTGCAAATTCAATCGAAAAAAATGTGACTTTTATGTGCGACAGGTCAAGGACGCGGTTTACCAGCCCAACGTTTCCTTCAGGAAGGGGATGGTGAGCTTGCGTTTTTCCTGCAGGGAAGCCTGGTCCAGGCGCTCCAGCAGGTCGAACAGCGCACTCATGCTGCGAGTACCGCGGGTAAGGATGAAATGCCCGACTTCATCGGTCATGTGCAGGCCACGGCGAGACGCGCGCAGTTGCAGGGCGCGCAGTTTGTCTTCGTCGGACAGGGCGCGCATCTGGAAGATCAGGGCCATGGTCAGGCGCGACTTGAGGTCGGGTAGCTTGATCGGCAACTCCCGCGGCGAGGCGGACGCCGCCAGCAACAGGCGCCGGCCGCTGTCGCGCAGGCGATTGAAGAGATGGAACATGGCCTCTTCCCACTCCGGCTTGCCGGCGATCACATGCAGGTCGTCGAGGCACACCAGCTCGTACTGCTCCAGATGGTCCAGCAGTTCGACACCCCGGTCGAGCAGTTGCGCCAGCGGCAGGTAGACGGCGGGCTCGCCCAGTTGCTCGAAACGCAGGCAGGCGGCCTGCAACAGATGAGTACGCCCGACCCCCTGCTTGCCCCACAGGTAGATCAGGCTTTCGGTCCAGCCGGCGTCGGCTTCGCAGAGTCGCTCGACGTAGCCCAATGCTGCGGCGTTGGCACCCGGATAGTAGTTGATGAAGGTGGCGTCATCGCGCAGACGCACACCCAGGGGCAACTGGATCGGTTTCATGCTGGCTGGGCGGTCGCGAGGAACCGCAAAGGGCCCTTGGTAAAAGTTTGCAAAGTCTATACCTGCGCCGTCGGTCGCACAATGAGCGAAGAAAATCAAAGGCTTGCAGAGCAGCCTAGAGATGCGGATCGATCTCCTCGCCATACATGTCCGACTTCTTGTAGAAGTCATGCATATGACGCAGCAGCACCATGATCACCGCCGCTGCCGGCAGGGCCAGCAGCACCCCGGTAAAGCCGAACAGCTCGCCACCGGCAAGAATGGCGAAGATCACCGCCACCGGATGCAGGCCGATGCGATCGCCAACCAGCAGTGGAGTCAGGACCATACCCTCCAGCGCCTGGCCGACCATGAACACGGCCACGATACCCAGCAGCGGATAGGGATCGACACCGAACTGGAACAGCCCGGCGACCATCGCCGCGCCGATCCCGATGATGAAGCCCATGTAGGGCACGATCGCCGCCAGCCCGGCCAGCAGGCCGATCAGCAGGCCCAGCTCCAGCCCCACCAGCATCAACCCCGAGGCGTAGATCACGCCCAGGGCCAGCATCACCAGCAACTGGCCGCGAACGAAGGCGCCGAGCACCTCGTGGCATTCCCCCGCCAGCTCCACCACCTGCGGCTCGCGCTGGCGCGGCAGCAGGCTGCGCAGCCTGGCCATCATCAGGTCCCAGTCGCGCAACAGGTAGAAGCCCACCACCGGGATCAGCACCAGGTTGGCCAGCCAGCCGACCAGCGCCAGGCCGGAGGCGGTGACCTGGGACAGCACCACGCCGACGATATCGGTGGTCTGGCCCATATGGGCGCTGATGGCGGCCTTGACCTTGTCGAATTTCCAGAAACCGTCGGCCAGGCCCAGCTTGACCTGGACCCAGGGCAGCGCCACGTGCTGCAGCCAGTCGAGCATCTGCGGCGCGACTTCGTACAGGCGCACCAGTTGCTTGGCCAGCATCGGAATCAGCACCAGCAGCATCGCCAGCAGGACCAGGCTGAACAAGGCGAAGACCACCGCCACCCCGGCGGTACGCGACAAGCCCATGCGTTCCAGGCGATCCACCAGCGGATCGCCCAGGTAGGCCAGGAGTATCCCGACCAGGAACGGCGAAAGGATGCCGTGCAGAAGATAGAGAAGAATGCCTAGCGCCAGCAGCGCGATAGGCCACATCCAGCGGCGCAGGTCGATCATCGCGACGGCTCCTTACCAGCGAAAACGCAGGCCGGTGAACGGGGCCGGCGCGGGTGCCGGTTGCGCACCTGGCCCGGCGGGCGTCGCAGCTGCCGGTGCAGCCACCTGGGCAGCATCGGCTGGCACTTCCTGCAGTTTCGCCAGGCCCAGCTGGGCCCGCAATTGGTCGCTGCTGCCGGTGGCCTTCCAGGTCATGACATCGCCCTGCACCTCGATGACCCGACCACCGAACGGTTCGAGCACCCGGCCCAGCTCGGCATAGCGCTCCAGGTTCATGCCCTGGACCTGGACCTGCTGCTCGCTGCTGGCCCCCGGCCTGGCCACGAAACGCGGCGCCAGGCGCTGGCTCACCGCGAGCATCACGGCATCGGCCACGGCCGCCTGGTCTGCGCCCTCGACCTTGCCCTGTTCACGCTGCTCGCCCAGCCACAGGCGCCAGGTGCCATTCCACTTGCCATCGGCTTCGCTGGCATGCACCGCCAGCAGCGCGTCGGCAGCGTAGCGCCCGGAGGCGGCCTGCAGCGGCGAAGGGTCAGTACCTTCGAGATTCTTCGGCGTGGCGACCAATTGTTCTTCCAGGTCGCCCAGTGGCAGGCGCAGCGGCAGGCCACGGTGCTGGGCGGCACGGCGCAGCACTTCGGCATTGCTCTGGCCATCGCCGACCAGGCTGGAGCCCTCGGTGCTGTCGTTCAACCACCAGCCGAGGATCGCCGGACGGTTGCTGCCCCACAGGGCCAGCCCGGCCTTGCGCAGGGCACGCTCGGTGCTGCCGGGGTCGAAGTCCACCAGCAGGGTTTCCGGCGGACCGGCCTCGGTGCCGAACTGGCTGATGATCTGTTGCGGGTCCTTGCGCAATTCGGCAAGCCCGGGATTCTGCGGCGCCTTGGGATCGCCGGTCAGGCGCAGGACCAGGGTGTCCAGCGCCGCCTGGGTAGCCTGGGCGCGGGCATCGGCACCCTGCCCGGCCAGCGGCTCGCGCACCTGGTACAGCCCGGAGACGCTTTCGGCCTGGGCCGCCACGGCGAACAGGGCAACGCAGCAACCGAACAGATATGAACGCAAAGGCATGAAGGATTCCTGTCCAGATATAGAAAGAAGCGAAGTCCAGCGTGAAGCCAAGACCCTCGCCACAGCGCAAAATTCACTGGGTAGGCGCTGTTTCACCTCCTATACCTTATACAGGCCGTGACAAGGCAACCACCCGCCCGCGGTGATTCATGTTTTTTCCTTATATTCAGGCCCTGCCCGTCGGCCTGAGGATGGCCGCTGCCGGGCAACCCTGATAAAATCGCGCGCCTTCGCAGACCACTGACGGTCGGGCAGGCGGATCCAGTTTTCCCCGCAGCCTGGCAGGTCAGGGTCGATTTCCCCGAATCCCTCCCTCCTAAAGGCCTGGATCACATGAGCAAGCAACCCTCCCTTAGCTACAAGGACGCCGGTGTAGACATCGACGCCGGCGAAGCCTTGGTCGAACGCATCAAAGGCGTGGCCAAGCGCACCGCGCGCCCGGAAGTCATGGGCGGCCTGGGCGGCTTTGGCGCCCTCTGTGAAATCCCGGCCGGCTACAAGCAACCCGTCCTGGTCTCCGGCACCGACGGCGTCGGCACCAAGCTGCGCCTGGCGCTGAACCTGAACAAGCACGACTCGATCGGCCAGGACCTGGTCGCCATGTGCGTCAACGACCTGGTGGTCTGTGGCGCCGAGCCGCTGTTCTTCCTCGACTACTACGCCACCGGCAAGCTCAACGTCGATGTGGCCGCCACCGTGGTCACCGGCATCGGCGCCGGCTGCGAACTGGCCGGCTGCTCGCTGGTCGGCGGTGAAACCGCCGAGATGCCGGGCATGTACGAAGGCGAAGACTACGACCTGGCCGGCTTCTGCGTGGGTGTGGTGGAAAAGGCCGAGATCATCGACGGTTCGAAGGTCGCCACCGGTGACGCCCTGATCGCCCTGCCATCCTCCGGCCCGCACTCCAACGGCTACTCGCTGATCCGCAAGATCATCGAAGTCTCCGGTGCCGACATCGAGCAGGTGCAACTGGACGGCAAGCCGCTGACCGAACTGCTGATGGCGCCGACCCGCATCTACGTCAAGCCGCTGCTCAAGCTGATCAAGGAGACCGGCGCGGTCAAGGCCATGGCCCACATCACCGGCGGCGGCCTGCTGGACAACATCCCGCGCGTCCTGCCAAAAGGCGCCCAGGCGATCGTCGACGTGGCGAGCTGGGAGCGCCCTGCGGTCTTCAACTGGCTGCAAGAGCAAGGCAATGTCGACGAGCACGAAATGCACCGCGTGCTGAACTGCGGCGTCGGCATGGTCATCTGCGTGGCCCAGGACCAGGTCGAAACCGCCCTGAACAGCCTGCGCCAGGCCGGTGAGCAGCCTTGGGTGATCGGCCAGATCGGCGTGGCCGCCGAAGGCGCCGCCCAGGTCGAGCTGAAGAACGTCAAGGCACACTGATGCCCACCAGGAAGTGCGATGTGGTGGTGTTGCTGTCGGGTTCCGGCAGCAACCTGCAAGCCTTGATCGACAGCGCCCGTGCCGGGGATTCCCCGGTCCGGATCCGCGCCGTGATTTCCAACCGCGCCGATGCCTACGGCCTGCAGCGCGCCCGTGACGCCGGCATCGACACCGCCGTGCTCGATCACAAGGCGTTCGACGGCCGCGAAGCCTTCGACCAGGCCCTGATCGAGCGGATCGATGCCTTCTCGCCGCAACTGGTAGTGCTCGCCGGCTTCATGCGCATCCTCAGCGCCGACTTCGTCCGCCACTACGCCGGGCGCCTGCTGAATATCCACCCTTCCCTGCTGCCCAAGTACAAGGGCCTGCACACCCACCAGCGCGCGCTGGAGGCGGGTGATGCCGAGCATGGCTGCAGCGTGCACTTCGTCACCGAGGAACTCGATGGCGGGCCGCTGGTCGTACAGGCAATCATCCCGGTGGCCCCGGATGACACGCCAGAGACCCTGGCGCAGAGGGTTCACAGCCAGGAACACCAGATCTACCCGCTGGCAGTGAGCTGGTTCGCCGCAGGCCGTTTGCGCCTCGGTGAAAGCGGTGCTCTACTGGATGGCCAGCCCCTGGCGGCCAGCGGCCACTTGATTCGACCCTAGGAGATTTTATGCGTCGCGCCCTGCTTCTCGCCCTCGCCGTGCTCGCACTGCCGCTTCAGGCAGCCGAGCTGAAACCCTTCTCGGCCAGCTATACCGCCGACTGGAAGCAACTGCCCATGAGCGGCACTGCCGAACGCAGCCTGGAAAAGAACGCCAACGGCACCTGGAGCCTCAACTTCAAGGCGTCGATGATGATCGCCAGCCTGACCGAGCAAAGCACCCTGTCGCTGGACAAGGACACCCTGCTGCCGCAGAGCTATCACTTCGAACGTGGCGGCCTGGGCAAGGCCAAGAAAGTCGACCTGGACTTCGACTGGTCGCAGAAGGTCATCACCGGCACCGACCGTGGCGACGCGGTGAAGCTGCCGCTCAACCGTGGCGTACTGGACAAGTCCACCTACCAGCTGGCGCTGCAGCATGACGTGGCTGCCGGCAAGAAAAGCGTGAGCTACCAGGTAGTCGATGGCGACGAGATCGACACCTACGACTTCCGCGTACTGGGCACCGAGAAGGTCACCACCCGGACCGGCCAGGTCGATGCGATCAAGGTCGAGCGCGTCCGCGATCCAAGCCAGAGCAAGCGCATCACCGAGCTGTGGTTCGCCAAGGACTGGGACTACCTGCTGGTGCAACTGCGCCAGGTCGAGACCGATGGCAAGGAATACGTGATCGTGCTGCAGGACGGCACGGTGGATGGCAAGGCGGTCAAGGGTAACTGACCGGCTGGTTGTTCGTTGTATTCGGGAACCCCGCCAAGTGCGGGGTTTTCTTTTGCCTGGGACGGCCTCATCGCCGGCAACGCCGGCTCCCACAAGGATCGGCGATGTACTCAGGTCCCTGTGGGAGCCGGCGTTGCCGGCGATGAGGCCCTCAAGAGCAAGCATGAAAGATCTTTCATGGCGCTTTTAATTTACTTAGCGAGCTAACAAATCCTATAAATGAGGCCTGCGACAGAGTGCCGCAGTTAACCGGATTTGGAGTTTGCACATGACTGTCAAAGTAACTGAGCGCGACGAATCGAAACTGTCCCACGAAGGCGTCGCCGCTGGCGTACGCATCTGGGATGTGCACCAGCAGGGCCAATTGGTCGGCATGTTCCACACTGAACACGAAGCCCACCGCTACCGCATGGAACTGGAAGTCTGGGAAACCCGCCGGACCCAGTCCTGAAACCAGCCTTTTCCACATAAAACAAACCCCGCCATGGCGGGGTTTGTCGTTTCTACCGAATCAGATCACCACATCAGGTCGTCCGGGATCACGTAGGCCGCGTACGGATCGTCGGCATCCGGCTCTTCCACCTGGGTATTGAGCAGCAGGATGCGCTTGGGATCGCGCTCCTGGATCTTCAGCGCCGCTTCACGCGGAATGATCTCGTAGCCGCCAGCGTGGGCGACGATGGCCAGCGAGCCACTGCTCAGCTTGCTGCGCATCAGGGCGTTGACCGAGATGCGCTTGACCTTCTTGTCGTCGACGAAGTTGTAGTAGTCCTCGGTGGTCAGCTTCGGCAGGCGCGAGGCTTCGATCAGTTGCTTGACCTGCGCGGCACGGGCCTTCTGCTCGGCCTTTTCCTGCTGCTGGCGGTTCAGTTCCTGGTCACGCGCAACCTTCTCGGCCATCGCCTCCTTGGCCAGGCGCTGCTGGCTGTCGTCGACTTCGACCTGGCCTTTATGCTCCAGGCGTTTCTGCTTCTTTTGCTCTTTGTTGACCTGCTTGACCTGCTTCTGGTTGACCAGGCCGGCTTTGAGCAATTGGTCGCGAAGGGAAAGGCTCATCGTGTTCACTCACTTAATGCATCGCGCTCAGCCGCAGCTGGGCAGGTTCTTTTCCTGACGCTTGGCTTCGCCCCAGAGCGCATCCAAGTCTTCGAGGGTGCAATCTTCGATCGGACGCCCGCTGTCGCGCAATGCCTGCTCGATAAAACGGAAGCGTCGCTCGAACTTGGCGTTGGCGCCACGCAGGGCATTTTCCGGGTCGATCTTCAGGTGCCGGGCCAGGTTGACCGTGGCGAACAGCAGGTCGCCCACTTCATCGGCCAGGGCCACGGCATCGTTGTCGGCCATGGCTTCCAGCACTTCGTCCAGTTCCTCGCGGACCTTGTCCAGCACCGGCAGCGGGCCCGGCCAGTCGAAACCGACCTGGGCCGTGCGTTTCTGCAACTTGGCCGCGCGGGACAGCGCCGGCAGCGCCGCCGGAACGTCATCGAGCAGGGACAGTTGTTCGGGAACGCCCTTCTCGGCCCGCTCCTGGGCCTTGATCTCTTCCCAGCGCTGCTTGACCTGGTGTTCATCCAGGCGCGGGGTATCCAGCGGCGCATACAGCTCGCCGGTGGGGAATACATGGGGATGGCGGCGGATCAGCTTGCGGGTGATGCTGTCGATCACCCCGGCGAACTCGAAGCGGCCTTCCTCCATGGCCAGCTGGCTGTAGTAGACCACCTGGAACAGCAGGTCGCCCAGTTCGCCCTGGAGGTGCTCGAAATCGCCACGTTCGATGGCATCGGCCACCTCGTAGGCTTCCTCCAGGGTATGGGGAACGATGCTCGCGTAGGTCTGTTTCAGGTCCCACGGGCAGCCGTATTGCGGATCGCGCAGGCGGGCCATGAGGTGCAGCAGGTCGTCCAGGGTGTACATCGTGGCTTCTCGTAACAGCACAGGCCCGCCGCGAGGGCGGGCCTGTCTCGGTCAAGGGGTGCGGTTGCGCCGGGTCTCGATGATGTTCGGCAACTGCGAGATACGCCCGAGCAGGCGGCCGAGGGCATCCAGGCCGGGAATCTCGATGGTCAGCGACATCAGCGCGGTGTTGTCTTCCTTGTTCGAGCGGGTGTTGACCGCCAGCACGTTGATCCGCTCGTTGAGCAGGACCTGGGAGACGTCACGCAGCAACCCCGGACGGTCGTAGGCACGCACCATGATGTCCACCGGATAGGTCTGCACCGGCACCGGCCCCCAGCTGACCTGGATGATCCGTTCCGGCTCGCGCCCGCCCAGTTGCAATACCGAAGCGCAGTCCTGGCGGTGGATGGTCACGCCGCGGCCCTGGGTGATGTAGCCGACGATGGCATCCCCCGGCAGCGGCTGGCAGCAGCCGGCCATCTGGGTCAGCAGGTTGCCCACGCCCTGGATCTGGATGTCGCCGCGCTTGCCCGGCTTGAAGCCGGTGGCCTTGCGGGTGATGAGATCGATTTCCTCGATCCGCTCCGGTTCCACCAATTGCTGGGCGGCGTTGACCAGGTGGGCCAGGCGCAGGTCGCCGGCACCGAGGGAAGCGAACATGTCCTCGGCGGTACGCAGGTTGGCTTTTTCCGCCAGGCGCTCGAAGTCCACCTGGGGCAGGCCGAGGCGGTTCAGCTCGCGCTCCAGCAGGGTCTTGCCGGCCGCAACGTTCTGGTCACGGGCCTGCAGCTTGAACCAGTGGACGATCTTCGCCCGCGCCCGCGAGGTGGTGACATAGCCGAGGTTGGAGTTCAGCCAGTCGCGGCTCGGGTTGCCGTGCTTGCTGGTGATGATCTCCACCTGCTCGCCGGTCTGCAGGCTGTAGTTGAGCGGCACGATGCGCCCGTTGATCTTGGCGCCCCGGCAGTTGTGGCCGATCTCGGTGTGCACCCGGTAGGCGAAGTCCAGCGGCGTCGCGCCCTTGGGCAGGTCGATGGCGTGACCGTCAGGGGTGAACACGTAGACCCGGTCGGGCTCGATATCCACCCGCAACTGCTCGGCCAGGCCGCCGATATCGCCCAGCTCCTCGTGCCACTCCAGGACCTGGCGCAGCCACGAGATCTTCTCTTCGTAGTGGTTGGAGCCGGACTTGACGTCGGTGCCCTTGTAGCGCCAGTGGGCACACACGCCCAGCTCGGCTTCCTCGTGCATGGCGTGGGTGCGGATCTGCACCTCGAGGACCTTGCCCTCGGGCCCGATCACCGCGGTGTGCAGGGAGCGATAGCCGTTTTCCTTGGGGTTGGCGATGTAGTCGTCGAACTCCTTGGGAATGTGCCGCCACAGGGTGTGGACGATGCCGAGCGCGGTGTAGCAGTCGCGCATTTCCGGAACCAGTACCCGCACCGCGCGCACGTCGTAGATCTGGCTGAACTCCAGGCCCTTGCGCTGCATCTTGCGCCAGATGGAATAGATATGTTTCGCTCGACCGCTGATATCGGCCTTGACCCCGGTGGCCAGCAGTTCGTTCTGCAACTGGGCCATGACGTCGTTGATGAAGCGTTCGCGATCGAGCCGGCGCTCGTGCAGGAGCTTGGCGATCTGCTTGTACTGGTCCGGCTCCAGGTAGCGGAAGGACAGGTCCTCCAGCTCCCACTTGATATGGCCGATACCCAGGCGATGCGCCAGCGGCGCGTAGATATCGAAGACCTCGCGGGCGACACGGTGGCGCTTCTCGTCGTCGGCGCCCTTCACCGCGCGAATGGCGCAGGTGCGTTCGGCCAGCTTGATCAGGGCCACGCGCACATCATCGACCATGGCCACGAGCATCTTGCGCAGGTTTTCCACCTGGGCCTGGGAACCCAGCACCAGGGACTGGCGCGGATTGAGACTGGCGCTGATGGCGGCCATGCGCAGCACGCCGTCGATGAGCTTGGACACCACCGGACCGAAGCGCTGGGCGACTTCGGCCAGGGTTGCCTTGCCCTCGCGCACGGCGCGATAAATGATCGCGGCGACCAGCGAGTCCTGGTCGAGCTTGAGGTCCGCGAGGATTTCGGCGATTTCAAGACCGGCCTGGAAACTCGAGGTGCCATCGGCCCAGGAGTGTTTGGCCTGGTTGCCCTGCTTCTCGATTTCCTGGGCGAATTCGCAGGCAACCTTCAGCGCTTCGCGATCCAGCGCCGCGTCGACGCTGCACACGTGATCCAGCCATGCTTCGAGATTGATACTGCCGTCGGTGTTGACCGGCTGGTGCACTCTCACCTGTACCATCTTTGTTTACCTTTTCCTGCAGCGCATGCGCGATGCGCCTGAAAACTCGGGTGCCGTGCCACAGATCGATAAAGGCACGACACCGGGCGGTCAGCCTGGCTGACCCGCCTCGAATAACGCCATGGCCTCGACATGTGCTGTCTGCGGGAACATGTCGAGGATCCCGGCCCTTTTTAACCGGTAACCCTGCTTGATCAACTCAAGCGTATCGCGGGCCAGGGTCGCCGGATTGCACGACACATAGACCAAGCGCTTTCCACCCAGTGCTGCGATATTTCTGACGACTTCGTAGGCACCGTCTCGGGGTGGGTCCAAGAGTACCGCAGAAAAGCCTTCCGTCGCCCACCCGGACGCTGCCAGCGGTTGGGATAAATCCGCCTGAAAACAGCGAACATTATTCAAATTATTGCTACGGGCATTGGCAGCGGCCCGTTCGACCATTGCCTGCACCCCTTCCACGGCCACCACCTCGGCGGCCTTCTGCGCAAGCGGCAGGGCGAAGTTGCCCAGGCCGCAGAACAGGTCCAGCACGCGCTCGTCATTCTGCGGGGCGAGCCAGTCGAGGGCCTGTTCGATCATCGCCGTATTGACGCCGGCGTTGACCTGGACGAAATCGCCCGGGCGATAGGCCAGGGTCAGGTTCCAGGGCTGCAGTTCGAACCCGAGGGACTGCTCCGGTTCCACCGACCAGGGCTCGCCTTCGCCTTGCAGCCAGAGCTGCACGCCAGCTTCGGCGCAGAAGGCTTTCAGCTTGCCGAGGTCCACCTCGCCCAGCGGTGCGGTGTGGCGCACCAGCATGGCCAGGGCGGTACCGCTGAACAACTCGACGTGCCCTACCACCTGGGGCTTGCCCAGGCTCTGCAACAGCAGCGGCAGATGGCGCAGCACCGACTGCAAGGGCTGTACCAGCACCGGACAGTCGTCGATGGCGATGATGTCCTGGCTGGCTTCGGCGCGGAAACCGACGTCGAGTTTCTTCGTCTTGTGATCCCAGCGCACCGCAATCCGGGCCCGGCGGCGATAGCCGAATTCCGGCCCGCTCAAGGGCGCGGCCCATTGCTCGGGCACGACACCCGCCACCCGCTGCAACTGTTCGGCAAGCAGGCGCTGCTTGAGCTGAAGCTGATCGTCATGGGACAGGTGCTGCAGGTTGCAGCCGCCACAACGCTCGAAGTGCCGGCAGGGTGCCGCGCGGCGCTGGGCACTGGCGCCGAAGACCCGCTCCAGGCGGGCCTCGACCACCTTGCCATGGGCATTGAGCACTCGCGCCTCGACCTCTTCGCCCGCCAGCGCACCGCTGACGAACCAGGTGCGGCCGTCGAGGAAGGCGATGCCGCGGCCATCGCCAGCCAGGCGCTCGATGGTCAGGCGCTGCTTCTTGCCCGTCGGCACCTGGGGCGCACGGCTGCCGCCGGCCGGCTGGAAGCGCAGGCCGCCGTTACGTTTACCTTTGGACATCAGCGATCCGCGTCGAAAATGCCGGTCGACAGATAGCGGTCGCCACGGTCGCAGATGATTGCCACCATGGTCGCGTTCTCCACTTCGCGGGACAGGCGCAGCATGGCTGCCACTGCACCACCGGACGACACGCCGCAGAAAATGCCCTCTTCCCGGGCCAGGCGACGGGTGGTTTCCTCGGCTTCGCTCTGGGCCATGTCGACCACGCGATCGACGCGCTCGGCCTGGAAGATCGACGGCAGGTATTCCTCGGGCCAGCGACGGATGCCCGGGATGGCCGAGCCCTCCATCGGCTGCAGGCCGACGATCTGCACCTGCGGGTTCTGCTCCTTGAGGTAGCGCGAGCAGCCCATGATGGTGCCGGTGGTGCCCATGGAACTGATGAAGTGGGTGATGTTGCCGCCGGTCTGGCGCCAGATTTCCGGGCCGGTGCTGACGTAGTGGGCCTCGGGGTTGTCACCGTTGCCGAACTGGTCGAGGACCAGGCCGCGACCTTGGTCACGCAGGCGCTCGGCCAGGTCACGGGCACCTTCCATGCCCTCTTCCTTGCTGACCAGGATCAGCTCGGCACCATAGGCGGTCATCGCCGCCTTGCGTTCGGCGCTGGAGTTGTCGGGCATGATCAGGATCATCTTGTAGCCCTTGATCGCCGCCGCCATGGCCAGGGCGATACCGGTGTTGCCGGAGGTCGCCTCGATCAGGGTATCGCCCGGCTTGATCTGACCGCGCAGCTCGGCACGGGTGATCATCGACAGCGCCGGACGGTCCTTGACCGAACCCGCCGGGTTGTTGCCTTCGAGTTTCACCAGGAGAGTATTGCTGGTGTCGCCGGCCATGCGTTGCAGGCGGACCAGGGGGGTATTGCCGACGCAATCGGCGATGGTGGGGTACTGCAAGGTCATGGCGTTTTCGCAATCCAGACTCACGGGGCCGCCTATCATACCGGCAAACCGTCGCACTCCATATCACGCAATCTGCGAGGTTTATAGCGGATCGCTATAAGCCTCGGCGACAGCCTGTCGCTTGCGCCGCCAGCAGGCGAATATTCAGGCGCAGGCCCCGTGTCCCGTTCTGCGCCCAAAGTCGGCCACCCTGGCGCTGCACGGCATTGCGGGCGATGCTCAGGCCCAGGCCGAAGCCACCATCGCCGGGGCGCGAGCCGTCCAGGCGGGTGAAAGCAGCGAATATCCGCTCCAGCTCCGTCTCGTCCACGCCACCGCCCTCGTCTTCCAGCCAGAGCAGCCAGTGCTCGCCCTGGCGTTGGCCGCCGAGGCGGACCAGGCCGCCCGCCGGTGAGTGACGGATGGCATTGCGCAGTATGTTTTCCAGGGCCTGGGCGAGGCTGTCGAGATGGCCCTGCACCCAGCAGTCGTCACCCACTTCGCACAGCAGTTGTGTTCGCGGCCAGCCACTTTCGAAGCAGGCATCCTCGCAGAGCATTTCCCACAGAGCGGCGATGCCGATCGGCTCGCTGGGCAGCGGCGCACGCTCGGCATCCAGCCAGGCCAGTTGCAGGGCATCCTCGACCAGGCGCTGCATGCCTCGCACCTCGCGCCGCAAACGCTCGCGCAGCCGTTGCCCATCCTGCTCGCTATCGCTGGCCACCTGCAGCCGGCTCAGTGGCGTACGCAACTCATGGGACAGGTCGCGCAACAGTTGCTGCTGCAAGGCCACGGTGCCCTGCAGGCGCTCGGCCATATCGTCGAAGGCCCGGCCCAGTTCACCGAACTCGTCATGGCGGCTGGTGGTGGCGCTGGCCACCCGTGCCGTCAGTTGCTCGGCGCGCCAGGCATTGGCCTGGTCGCGCAGTTGATGCAGCGGGCGGATCAACATCCGGTACAGGCCGAAGCAGAACAGCAGGGTCAGCAGCCCGGGGATCAGGCCGTTGGTGACCATGCGCCAGAACAGCAGGTTCCAGCGGTCGGGGACCAGCCGCTGGGGCAACTCGATGACCAGGCTGCCGAGGGACGAGTCGCCGGGAAACGGTACGCGCATCCACGGCGCGGTGCTGGAATGGCGGCTGACCGGACGATCCACGCCACGCAGGTTGGTCAAGCGCTCGACCTGGGCATCGCTCAGCGGAAGGCTGCCCAGCGGTTGCAGGTCTGGCCCGATCACGGCGATAAAACCCTGTTCACGCTCGCGCATGCCGCCCAGCCACAGATCGATACCCGCCGTGCCGCCGCTCAACAGGGCACGCTCGGCCTCGGCGGCATACCCTTCGAGCAGTTCCCGCGCATGCGGGGCCAGGTAGGCATTGCGCACTTCCATCTGCCGGCCCCAGGACAGGCTCAGGCCAATCAGCAGCAGGCAGAAGCCCACCATGAGGATCGCCAGTTTCCAGAACAGCGAATGACGATTGGGCAACTCACGCGTCCTCGCCGGCGCCAAGCATGTAGCCCTGGCCCCATACGGTGCGAAGCTGGCGCCCCTGGTAGCCGATGGCCTTGAGCTTGCGCCGGATCTGGCTGACATGCATGTCCAGGCTGCGGTCGTGGCGCGAGTAGCCGCGCTGCAGCACATGCTGGTAAAGGAAGGGCTTGCTCAGCACCTCATCGGGGCTGCGCTGCAGGGTTTCGAGCACCCGGTACTCGCTGGGCGTCAGGCCGGCCCATCGGCCATCGTGGCACACATCGCTGGCCTTCTCGTCGAATTGCAGTTCGCCGCCCGGCGCCCTGGTTGCCGGCCACTGTCGACGTTCCAGATCGACCCGGCGCAGGATCGCTTCGATGCGCACCCGCAGCTCGGCCATGCTGAATGGCTTGGGCAGGTAGTCGTCGGCGCCGCGCTGGAAGCCGGTGATGCGGTCCGCCTCTGCCCCGAGCGCCGACATCATGATCACCGGCGTGCTGCTGCGCTCGCGCAACTGCACCAGGGCGTCGAGGCCGGTCATGCCCGGCAGCAGGATATCCATCAGCACGACGTCGAAATGCTGCTGGCGCGCCTGGTCCAGGCCGTCACGGCCGTTGCGGCACCAGGTCACGAGAAAACCACTACGCTGGAGTTGCTCGTGAAGATAGGCACCAAGCACCGGATCGTCCTCGATCGCGAGAATGTTGGGATTGCGGATGACGTCGGGATTCATTGGCGGCTGCTAGCAATTCTCAATCGCGCGATTATTTAGCAATTGCTTTCCCCAGGCAACCCGATCCGGGTACAAGGGAGGGTTCATCACGGAGCGATTAACCAGTGCAATACCTCGATACACGCGGTAGCTTTCTGTCCATACAGCGCCGCGCAGACACAGGAGACCGGGCGTGCTGAATCGATTTGGAATCAGGACCCGCGTGCTGCTGCTCGCCGTGGTGCCCGCCGGGACCATGGCCCTCGTGCTTGGCGGCTATTTCACCTGGCTGCAGCAGAACGAACTGCAGACCCAGTTGCTCCAGCGCGGACAGATGATTACCGAGAGCCTGGCGCCCCTTGCGGGCCCGGCCCTGGCACGCAAGGATCGCGCGCAACTGGAACGCATCGCCGCGCAGACCCTGGAACAGGCCGATGTCCGCGCCGTGTCCTTCCTCAGCCCCGACCGCGGCAGCCTCGCCCACGCCGGGCCGAGCATGCTCAACATGCCGCCGGCCGGTGGCGGTACGCAGATGCTCCAGCGCTCCGGCAGCGATGCCACCCGCTACCTGCTGCCGGTGTTCGGCCATCATCGGGACCTGGCCGACGATCCCGTGCCCCATGAAACCGATCGCCTGCTGGGCTGGGTCGAGATCGAGATATCCCATGGCAGCACGTTGCTGCGCGGTTACCGGGCGCTGTTCGCCAGCCTGCTGCTGATCCTGCTCGGGCTGATGGCGACCACCCTGATCGCCCTGCGCATGAGCCGGGCGATCAATGGCCCGATCGGGCAAATCAAGCACGCGGTCAGCCAGCTCAAGGACGGCAACCTTGAAGAGCGCCTGCCGAGCATGGGCAGCTATGAACTGGACGAGCTGGCCGCCGGCATCAACCGCATGGCCGAGACCCTGCACAGCGCCCACGAAGAGTTGCAGCACAGCATCGACCAGGCCACCGAGGACGTACGGCAGAACCTGGAAACCATCGAGATCCAGAACATCGAACTCGACATGGCGCGCAAGGAAGCGATCGAGGCGAGCCGGATCAAATCCGAGTTCCTCGCCAACATGAGCCACGAGATCCGCACGCCGCTCAACGGTATCCTGGGCTTTACCCATCTACTGCAGAAAAGCGAGCTGACCCCGCGCCAGCACGACTACCTCGGCACCATCGAGAAGTCCGCCGACAGCCTGCTGGGGATCATCAACGAGATCCTCGACTTTTCCAAGATCGAGGCCGGCAAGCTGGTGCTGGAGAGCATTCCGTTCAACCTGCGCGACCTGATCCAGGACACGCTGACCATCCTGGCGCCCCAGGCGCATGCCAAGCAGCTGGAGCTGGTCAGCCTGGTCTATCGGGACACGCCGCTGTCGCTGATCGGCGACCCGCTGCGCCTGAAGCAGATCCTTACCAACCTGGTCAGCAACGCGATCAAGTTCACCCGCGAGGGCACCATCGTCGCCCGCGCCATGCTCGAGGACGAGCGCGAAGACTCGGTGCAGTTGCGCATCTGCATCCAGGACACCGGGATCGGCCTCTCGGCCCAGGATGTGCGAGCCCTGTTCCAGGCGTTCAGCCAGGCCGACAACTCGCTGTCGCGCCAGGCCGGCGGTACCGGGCTGGGCCTGGTGATCTCCAAGCGCCTGATCGAGCAGATGGGTGGCGAGATCGGTGTCGACAGCACGCCGGGAGAAGGCTCGCAGTTCTGGATCAGCCTGAGCCTGCCACGGGCCCGCGACACCACCGAGGACCAGCCACTGCCAGCCCTGCACCAACGGCGCACGGCGATCACCGACAACCACGAACTGGCGCGCCAGGCGCTGGAGCACCAACTGGAAGATTGCGGCCTGGCGGTCAGCACCTTCGGCACTCCCGAGCAACTGCTTGGCGCGGTCGAGGCCGCCCATCTGGCCGGGCAGCCGTTCGAACTGGCGGTGCTTGGCGTCAACCTGCACGACATGGCTCCGGAAAGCCTCGGCCAGTTGATCCAGCGCCTGGAGCGGTTCGCCTGCCAGGCCCTGGTGCTCTGCCCGACCACCGAACAGACCCTGTATCACCCGTTCCTGCCCAATGCCCATGGCCAGTTGCACGCCAAGCCGGCGTGCACGCGCAAACTGCGCCGCGCCCTGCTCGAACTGGTCCAGCCGCGGCGCAGCCAGGGCGAGCTCAAGGCAATACCGGGCCAGCGCCTGCCAAAGGTGCTGTGTGTCGATGACAACCCGGCCAACCTGCTGCTGGTGCAGACGCTGCTGGAAGACCTGGGCGCCGAGGTACTGGCGGTAGACAGCGGCAAGGCGGCGCTCCAGGCGGTGCAGCAGGACAGTTTCGACCTGGTGCTGATGGACGTGCAGATGCCGGGCATGGACGGTCGCGAATGCACCGAGCAGATCCGCCGCTGGGAAGCCGGTCACGGCGGCCAGGCGCTGCCCATCGTCGCCCTTACCGCCCACGCCATGGCCAATGAAAAGCGCGCCCTGCTGCACAGCGGCATGGACGACTACCTGACCAAGCCGATCAGCGACCGGCAACTGGCCCAGGTGGTGCAGAAATGGACCGGGCTGACCGTCCACGTGACCCGTGACGAGCGCAGCAGCACCAGTGCTTACGGCGGCAGCGAACTGAAGGTACTGGACCCGGAGGAAGGCCTGCGCCTGGCCGCCGGCAAGCCGGACCTGGCGGCGGACATGCTGGCGATGCTGCTGGCCTCGCTGGAGTCGGACCGCCACGCCATCCGCGCCGCCCGCGATACCGGCGACCGCGCGGCGACCATCGAGCGCGTGCACCGGCTCAACGGTGCCACCCGCTACTGTGGCGTGCCGCAATTGCGTGCGGCCTGCCAGCGCAGCGAAACGCTGTTGAAGCAGGACGACCCGCAGGCCCAGCAGGCCCTCGACGACCTGGAGCGGGCCATCGACCGGCTGACGCACGTCGCACGCCAGAGCGCCTGACCCAGGGCAAGGCGCCAGGACGCCACTTGGCTACACTGGCGGTTCGACCGTTAGGGAGCATGAACGATGCGCGTCCTGTTTTTCAGCAGCCAGTCCTACGACCAGAACAGCTTCACCGCCGCCCGGGCGGTGGACGGGCTGGAGCTGCACTTCCAGCCCGCCCGCCTGAACGAGGACACCGCCGCCCTCGCCGCCGGTCATGAAGTGATCTGCGCCTTCATCAACGATGACCTCTCGGCGCCAGTGCTGGAACGCCTGGCCGCGGCCGGCACGCGCCTGATCGCCCTGCGCTCGGCCGGCTACAACCATGTCGACCTGGCGGCGGCGCGACGCCTGGGCCTGAGCGTGACCCGGGTCCCGGCCTATTCCCCGCATGCCATTGCCGAACATGCGGTGGCGCTGATCCTCGCCCTGAACCGGCGCCTGCACCGCGCCTACAACCGCACCCGCGAAGGGGATTTCAGCCTGCACGGGCTGACCGGCTTCGACCTGCACGGCAAGACCGTGGGCGTGGTCGGCACCGGGCAGATCGGCCTGGCCTTCGCGCGGATCATGGCCGGTTTCGGCTGCCAGTTGCTGGCCCATGATCCGTATCCGAACCCGCAGGTCGAGGCCCTGGGCGCGCGCTACCTGCCGCTGGACCAGCTGCTGCGCCAGTCCAATATCATCAGCCTGCATTGCCCGCTGACCCCGCAGACCCGGCACCTGATCAATATCGAGAGCCTGTCCGGACTTCAGCCCGGCGCCATGCTGATCAACACCGGGCGCGGCGCCCTGGTGGACACCCCGGCGCTGATCGAGGCGCTGAAAAGCGGCCACCTGGGCTACCTGGGCCTGGACGTCTACGAGGAGGAAGCGCAGATCTTCTTCGAGGACCGCTCCGACCAGCCGCTGCAGGATGACGTGCTGGCGCGGCTTCTGACCTTCCCCAACGTGATCGTCACCGCGCACCAGGCCTTCCTGACCCACGAGGCGCTGGCCGCCATCGCCGCGACCACCCTGGACAACATCGCCCGATGGATGGTCGGTACGCCGCAGAATCTGGTGGAGGGATAGGGTAGGATACGCGGCAAATTTGGAGGCCCCATGGTCGAACACGATTTCCGCTACACCCTCTTCAACCCGCAACACACCCTGATCGAATGCCGCGCGCTGGCGCCGGGCCGTTACCAGGTTACCGGCAACGGCGGCTCGATCCAGAAAGGCGACGTCCTGCTGGTCACCCTCAAGGGCAGCAAGGACCTGTCGATGCGCCTGGCCGTGGACAACGTCCGCCACCTGATCAACCCACGCGGCCAATGGGTCGCCACGGCCAATGGCCCGGCCTTCGGCGAGCTGGCCATTCACCAATGGAAAGTAGAGTGCAATAGCTGCGATGCCGAGCTCGAATTCGAGTTCGCGGTAGACGCCAAGCTGGGCAAGAAAGCCCAGCAACCGGCGGCCGTGGCGCGGATTGCCGAACTGGGCTGGGCGACCAAGGGTGACAAGCACCTGTGCCCGAAATGCCGGGAGCAGGCGCAGTGAACAAGCTGCTGATGAGCGGCGCGTTGCTGGCGGCCCTGGCGGGCTGCGCGGCCGAGCCGGTGAAGCTGCAAAAGGAACGCAGCTACGTGCTGGAGTGGATCGGCGAACGTCCGCTGATGGACTACAGCCACCTGACCCTGACCCTCGCCGATGATGGCCGGGCCTATGGCAATGCCGGCTGCAACCACTGGTTCGCCCAGTACAGCCTGCAGGGCCACCATCTCAGCTTCGGCACCATCGGCAGCACCCGCAAGCTCTGTGTACCGGCGCTGATGGAGCAGGAAAAGCGCTTCCTGGAAGCGCTGGCCAAGGTGGAGCGCTGGGATATCTCGCCGATCGAGCAGGTCAGGTTCTGGCCGGCCGACGGCAAGCCGCTGCGGTTCTGGCCGGAAGAAGGCTGAGGGGGTTCTCCCGGGCCTCATCGCCGGCAACGCCGGCTCCCACAAGGTCTGCGATGTACGCGGACATTGTGGGAGCCGGCGTTGCCGGCGATGAGGCCCGGGAGAACAATCCGACTTCAGGCGCCCTTGAGCGCCTTGATCTTCTCTACCAGCCCCGCCTTCGTCTGCTCGCCCATCAACTGCTCACGCACCTTGCCCTTGTCGTCGATGATGTAGGTCACCGGCAATCCTTCGCTGCGCGGCAGGTCGTAGCGCTCGGCCGGGTCCTGGGCCAGTACGGTGAAACCGATGCCCATGGTGTCCACGGATTTCTTCAGTTCCTCGCCCTGCAACCCGTCGAAGTTCACCCCGACCACGGTCACACCCTGGCCCTGCCATTCCTGGGCGAACTGGTTCAGTTCGGGAATCTCCACCCGGCACGGGCCGCACCATTCGGCCCAGTAGTTGAGCACCACCCAGCGCCCGTCGAGTTGCTCGGCTTTCACCGTGTTGCCGTTCTGGTCCAGGCCGTAGTCCGCACCGCAACCACCGAGCATCAGGCTCATGCTGATGGCCAGGGCTGCTGCCAAACGCCTTGTCATGGGTCAATCCTTCTTCAAGATTCAGGCAAAATGCCGGTTTGCTGCGGTTAGAATACCCGCCACTCACAGCCGGATGCGACCCTGACATGACCGACCTGACGCTTTACCACAACCCGCGCTGCTCCAAGTCCCGCGGTGCCCTGGAACTGCTCGAAGCACGGGGCCTCGCGCCCACCGTCGTGCGCTACCTGGAAACCCCGCCGGATGCGGCAACCCTCAAGGCCCTGCTCGGCAAGCTGGGCATCGGCGCGCGCCAGCTGCTGCGCAGCGGTGAAGACGAGTACAGCAGCCTCGGCCTGGCCAACCCGGCCCTGACCGATGCACAACTGATCGCCGCCATGGTCGAGCATCCCAAGCTGATCGAACGGCCGATCCTGGTGGCTGGCGACAAGGCGGTGATCGGTCGTCCGCCGGAAAAAGTGCTGGAGATCCTGTCGTGAGCCAGCCCTACATCCTGATCCTCTATTACAGCCGCCACGGCTCCACCAGCGAAATGGCCCGGCAGATCGCCCGCGGTGTGGAACTGGCCGGCCTGGAGGCCCGGTTGCGCACGGTGCCGGCGATCTCCACCGAATGCGAAGCGGTAGCGCCGTCGATCCCGGAGACCGGCGCGCTCTACGCCACCCTCGACGATCTGCGCAATTGCGCTGGCCTGGCCCTGGGCAGCCCGACCCGCTTCGGCAACATGGCCGCGCCGCTCAAGTACTTCATCGACGGCACCAGCAGCCTGTGGCTGAGCGGCGGCCTGGTGGGCAAGCCGGCAGCGGTGTTCACCTCCACTGCCAGCCTGCACGGTGGCCAGGAATCGACCCTGCTGTCGATGCTGCTGCCGCTGATGCACCACGGCATGCTGATCATGGGCCTGCCCTACAGCGAGTCGGCGCTGATCGAGACCCGAGGCGGCGGCACGCCCTATGGTGCCAGTCACCATGCCGGCGCCGATGGCAAGCGCGACCTGGATGCCGACGAAATCGCCCTGTGCCGTGCACTCGGCCAGCGCCTGGCGAGCACCGCGAAACGGCTGGAGAACGGGCGTGGCTAAAAAGCCGAAGGTCCTGCCGCCGCTGCAATGGCTGGAGCCGCGGGTACGCCTGACCCGCGCCCTGAGCCTGGCGGCCTTCGCCAGCCTGGTGCTGTTGCTGGTGGTCAATACGCTGTTCTTCACCGACCTGCACGGTGCACGCAGCTGGGTGATCCTGGGCGTGCAACTGCTGCCGTTGGCGCTGGTGGCGCCGGGAATGATCGGCGGCAGCGCGCGGGCCCATGCGTGGATGTGCTTCGTGCTCAACCTGTACTTCATCACCGGGGTGGAAGCGGCCTTCGACCCGGCGCGGGCGCTGTTCGGCTGGCTGGAAGTGGTGATCAGCCTGACGTTGTTCGTCAGTGCGCTGCTGTATATCCGCTGGCGGTTTCAGCTGGATCGCAGGATGGCAGGGGAAGGATCGGTCTGATTTGAGGGCCCTATCGCTGGCAAGCCAGCTCCCACAGGTCCGGTGAACACAGTACCTGTGGGAGCTGGCTTGCCAGCGATGAGGCCCTCAATGGTTGACGGTATGCGCCAGCATCACCGACAACTGGCACAGCGGCCTGCCACTTTCGGCATGCCACTGATTGAAAGCGGCCTGCACCTGCGCCAGGTCCTTCAAGCTGGTCGGCTTCTTGTCGATCACCTCCTGGGCAATCAACGCCGCCGACATGTCGTCGGTCGGGATAAACGTATCCTTGCCCATCATCCGCAGGAACCGCGGTGCCGACAGCCCGCCCAACTGGTTGCCATGCCGGGCCAGGTACTTCCACAACCCGGTGATATCGGTCACTGGCCAGTCGGCGATCAGCGCCGCGAAGCTGCCCTTCTCCTTCTGCACATCCAGCACCATCTGCGCATTGCGCGGCACGCTCTTGAGCTTGCCCAGATGGCGGATCAGGCGGGTGTCCTGCATCATCCGCTCCAGGTGCTCGGCGCCCATCAGCACCACTTTCTCCGGGTCGAAGCCGAAGAACACCTGCTCGAACGCCGGCCATTTGGCGTCCACCAGGCTGTGCTTGAGCCCGGCGCGGAATACGCGCAGGGCCAGGGTCGAGAGGTAGCGGTCGTCACTGATCGCGCGCAGTTGCGCCGAAGTCTTCGGTTGCGGCAGGTACGCTTCCAGCGCGGCGGCGGAGCCGAAGCGGTTCAGGCAATACTCATGCAGCCATTGGTAGTCGCGCATGGGTCAGATATTCAGCACGTCGAGGAAACGCGGGGCCGCGGTCTCGTCGATGCGCAGGCTGGTGAAGTCGAACAGGTTGCGGTCGGCCAGTTGCGACGGCACCACGTTCTGCAGGCTGCGGAAGATGCTGTCGGTCCGCCCGGGTGACTTGCGCTCCCACTCCACCAGCATCTCCTTGACCACCTGGCGCTGCAGGTTTTCCTGGGAGCCGCAGAGGTTGCACGGGATGATCGGGAATTCCTTCATGTCCGAGTAGGCCTGGATGTCCTTCTCCGAGCAGTAGGCCAGCGGGCGGATCACCACGTTGCGGCCGTCGTCGGCCCGCAGCTTGGGCGGCATGGCCTTCATGGTGCCGTTGAAGAACATGTTGAGGAAAAAGGTTTCGACGATATCGTCGCGGTGGTGACCGAGGGCCATCTTGGTCGCGCCGATCTCGTCGGCGAAGGTGTACAGCGTGCCGCGGCGCAGGCGCGAGCACAGCGAGCAGGTGGTCTTGCCTTCCGGGACCAGCTCCTTTACCACCGAGTAGGTGTCCTTTTCGACGATGTGGTACTCGATGCCCAGGGTCTTCAGGTAGGCCGGCAGTACTTCCTCGGGGAAGCCTGGCTGCTTCTGGTCCATGTTCACCGCCACGATCTCGAACTTGATCGGCGCCACTTTCTGCAGGTGCAGCAGAACGTCGAGCATGGTGTAGCTGTCCTTGCCGCCGGACAGGCAGACCATGACCTTGTCGCCATCCTCGATCATGTTGTAGTCGGTGATGGCTTCGCCGGCGAGACGGCGCAGGCGTTTCTGCAGCTTGTTCTGATTGACCGAAAGGGTGCCCATGGCGCTTGAATCCGCGAGGTGTGACAAAAGGCGCGTATTTTACGCACAAACCGCCGCGCGACACAGACCCATCCGATAAAGACTGCAAGGAAATCAAGCACGGCGCTTAGAGCGCGATTTGCTCTAAAAAAGCGGATTTGTGCGACGAACGCCTTCCTATACTGCGACATAAGACCGCAACGATAGCGGCCTGTCCTGTCCGGCCCGTGCCTTGCGGGCTAGCAAGCGCTCCACTGGGGGGCGATTGGAAACGGCGTAGGAGTGATTGGCATGATCCATCACGTTGTTGGGCTGTTCACCCATCCTGACCAGGAATGGCGGGAAATCCGTGGCGAAGAAGAAACCATCAGCCACATGTACCTCACCCACACCCTGATACTGGCAGCCATCCCTGCGGTATCGGCGTTCATCGGCACCACCCAGGTCGGCTGGGTCATCGGCGAGCGCGCACCGGTCATGCTGACCATGGACAGCGCCCTGTGGATGACCCTGATGTCGTACGTCGCCATGCTTGCCGGCGTCGCGGTCATGGGCGCGTTCATCCACTGGATGGCACGCACCTACGATGCCAACCCGAGCCTGGCGCAATGCATCGCGTTCGCCACCTACACCGCGACCCCGCTGTTCATCGGCGGCCTGGCGGCGCTCTATCCGCACCTGTGGCTGGGGATGATCGTCGGCACGGCGGCCATCTGCTACACGGTGTACCTGCTGTATGTCGGGTTGCCGACCTTCATGAACATTCCGTCGGACGAAGGCTTCCTGTTCTCCAGTTCGGTGCTGGCGGTGGGGCTGGTGGTGCTGGTCGCCATCATGGCCTTTACCGTGATCACCTGGGGACTGGGCGTGGGACCGGTCTACACCAATTAGAAAGATGCCAGCATAGGGGCAACACCACGGGCCGCCTTCGGGCGGCCCGATTTCATGTGCAGACGGGCGGTCTCGGCAGCGCTTCGGCGGTTGCGGCATAATCGGCCGCCTCAGGAGTACCGTCACGCATGCCAGAGCTGCTCAAAACCCGCGTCGAAGACTGCTACAAGCAAGCAGAAGCCTTTTTCAAACGTCCCTTCCAGCGCCCCGAGGTCAGCTTCAAGCTGCGCGGGCAGAAAGCCGGTGTCGCCCACCTGCACGAGAACCTGCTGCGCTTCAACCTGCAGCTGTACCGCGAGAATGCCGAGGACTTTTTGCGCCAGACCGTGGCCCACGAGGTCGCGCACCTGGTTGCCCATCAATTGTTCGGTGACCGTATCCAGCCCCATGGCGAAGAATGGCAGTTGATCATGCGCGGCGTGTATGAACTGCCGCCGAATCGTTGCCACAACTATGAAGTGCAGCGGCGCACGGTGACCCGGTATATCTACCGGTGTCCGTGTGCCGGGAGTGATTTCCCGTTTTCGGCGCAGCGCCATGGGTTGGTGCGCAAGGGACGGCGGTATCTGTGTCGGCGGTGCCGGCAGACGCTCGTGTTCACCGGGGAAGTGAGGGTGGAATGAGATCCCCTGTGGGAGCGGGTTCACCCGCGATTACGGCGGTGAACCCACTACCGCAATCGCGGGTGAACCCGCTCCCACAGGGTCCGCGGTGTTCCTTCAGGCAGACATGAAAAAGCCCATCCGAAGATGGGCTTTTTTGCATCACACGATTCGCTTAGCGAACGGCAGGACCTTCAGCTACGCCCAGGTCGTCGACCGGACGGCTTTCAACCAGCGGCGAACCACCGGAATCCAGTTCCTTGTGCAGCTTGTCTTCGTCCAGTTCCTTGACCCACTTGGCCACGACCACGGTCGCTACGGCGTTGCCGATCAGGTTGGTCAGGGCACGGGCTTCGGACATGAAGCGGTCGATACCGAGGATCAGGGCCAGGCCGGCAACCGGCAGGTGACCTACGGCCGACAGGGTTGCCGCCAGGACGATGAAGCCCGAACCGGTAACGCCCGCAGCACCTTTGGAGGCAACCAGCAGCACCAGCAGCAGGGTGATCTGGTGGGTGATGTCCATGGTGGTGTCGGTGGCCTGGGCGATGAACACCGCGGCCATGGTCAGGTAGATCGAGGTACCGTCGAGGTTGAACGAGTAGCCGGTCGGGATCACCAGGCCAACCACGGATTTCTTCGCACCCAGGCGCTCCATCTTGGTCAGCATGCGTGGCAGGGCGGATTCCGAGGAGGAAGTACCCAGCACGATCATCAGCTCTTCACGGATGTAGCGGATCAGCTTGAGCACGCTGAAGCCGTGGGCACGCGCGATACCGCCGAGGATGACCAGGATGAACAGCACGCAGGTGATGTAGAAGCAGGCCATCAGGTAGCCCAGCTGCACCAGCGAACCCACGCCGTACTGGCCGATGGTGAAGGCCATGGCACCGAACGCACCGATCGGGGCCAGCTTCATGATCATGTTGATGATGTTGAACATGACATGGGCGAAGCGGTCGATCATTTCCAGCAGCGGCTTGCCGTAGGAACCCAGGCGATGCAGGGCGAAGCCGAAGATCACCGAGAACATCAGCACCTGCAGGATGTCGCCGTTGGCGAAGGCACCGACCACGGTGGCCGGGATGATGTTGAGCAGGAAGCCGACGGTGGTCTGCTGCGCACCGGCGGCGGCGTAGGCGGCCACGCTGCTGGCGTTCAGGGTGGACACGTCGATGTGCATGCCGGCGCCCGGCTTGACCACGTTGACCACGACCAGGCCGATGATCAGGGCGATGGTGGAAACGATCTCGAAGTACAGCAGCGCGTAGCCGCCGGTCTTGCCCACCGACTTCATGCTCTGCATGCCGGCGATACCGCTCACCACCGTGCAGAAGATGATGGGGGCGATGACCATCTTGATCAGTTTGACGAAGCCGTCACCCAGGGGTTTCAGGGCAACGCCGGCTTCAGGGTAGTAATGGCCGAGGAGGATACCGATGGTGATCGCTACCAACACCTGGATATAAAGCGATTTGTACAGTGGCTGACGGGCTGTCGTCATGGCTATGTTCCTCAAGGGCACCGGCCGGTCCTTCCCAGGACGCGGGGTACCTGAATCGCGAACCCTCCTGCATTGGAGGGATTTGTTGTGTCGAGCTGCGTGGCAGAACTCTGCGAGCTTCATAGCAAGCCCGATGCCAATTTGCGCTTTTGCGGTGCAGCCCCTGCATTTACGGGACTTTCTCGCACAAACAGGTGGCACGCGATGGGGCCTGAGTTGGCGGATTTCCGCCCGGGGCGGAATTTCGCCAGGCCAGGTTGGCGGATATCCGCCCGCCGTCAGTCGGAAGTGAAGCGGATACGGAAGGCGGCGCCGCCGAGGGAGGAGTCCCCGAGGGTCAGGCGCGCGTCGTAGCTATCGATGATGTCCTTGGCCACAGCCAGCCCGATGCCCTGCCCCGGGTACTGGCGGTCGAGCCGTTCGCCACGCTGGAGGATGCGCTCGCGCTGGTCCGGCGGTACGCCGGGGCCATCGTCCTCGATGCTCAGTTCCAGCGCGCCATCGACCTCGCGCAGGCCGATGCGCACCTGGCCCAGGCACAGGCGCCAGGCGTTCTCCAGCAGGTTGCCGAGCAATTCCATCAAGGCGCCCTGCTCCATCGGCACCCGTGCATCGTCGGGCATGTCGTAACCGACCGCGACCTGCTTGTCGCGGTAGACCTTGGCCAGCGTCCCGCACAGGCTGTCGAGCATCGGTCGCAGGTGCACCTGGTGGCGCACCAGGCCGCTCTTGCGCAGGCTGGCGCGCTGCAATTGGTAGTCGATCTGCTGGCTCATGCGCTCGATCTGCCCTTGCAGGACCCGCGCCTGCTCGCGGTCCGCCGGACGCTGGGCCATGCCCTCGCTGACGCCCTGCAATACCGCCAACGGCGTTTTCAGGCTGTGGGCCAGGTCGCCGAGCGAGTCGCGATAGCGCCCGCGCTGCTCGCGCTCGCTGCGCAGCAGGCGGTTGAGGGAACGGGTCAGGCGCAGCAGCTCACGTGGATGCTCGCTGCTGAGCCCTTCACGGGCGCCGGATTCGATCTCGTCCAGCTCCACGGTCATTCGCCGCAGCGAGCGCAGGCCCCAGGTCAATCCGGCCCAGAGCAGCAGCATCAGCACCAGCAGGGCGGCACCAAAGCCGAGATAGAGCTTTTCCCGCAGGCCATCCAGGGTTTGCCGGTATTCACGCACCGGCTGCAGGGCAACGATGCTGAACGCGGCGCTCTTGCCGCCGAGCAGCTTGACCTCGACGTCGTAGACGAAGAATTCCTCGCCGTCGTCCTGGCGGATTCGCGCGAATTCGTTGCCACGCCCGTCATAGCGCGGCTGATAGTTGATGTTTTCGTTGGCGGTGGCCCGCGAGCGCCAGACCAGCCGCCCGTCGCGGTCATAGATGTAGCCGAGCAGGCGGCTGTCGGGAAGGTTGAAGCGTTCGTCCGGCAGCAGTACCGGCATCCTCAGGCGATTGTTTTCCACCCGGGCGGCGGAAATCAGCGTGGTCACGTCCGAAGCCAGGCGCTGCTCGATGGACTCCTGCAAGGCCAGGCTGAAGGTTTTCTGCAACGCCGGCAGCAGCGCCAGCATGAACAGCAGCGCCAGCACCGCCGCCGCCAGCATCAGCCGCACCCGCAGGGAACGGATCACCGGCAGCGCTCGGTGAACAGGTAGCCCAGGCCCCGCACGGTATCGATCGGCTTGAAGCCGCAATCGCCTTCGAGCTTGCGCCGCAAACGACCGACCAGCACTTCGATGACGTTGGGGTCGCGTTCCTCGTCGTTGGGGTAGAGCTGTTCCATCAGCCGCTCCTTGGCGACCACCTGCTGGTGATGGCGCATCAGGTATTCAAGGATGCGGTATTCGTAGGCGGTCAGCGCCAGCGGCTGCTCGTCCAGCACCGCCTGCTTGCGGTTGAGGTCCAGGCGCAGCGGGCCGGCGACGATGGTGGCCTGGGTGAAGCCGCTGGAGCGGCGCAACAAGGCATTGAGGCGGGCCTCCAGCTCTTCGAACTGGAACGGCTTGACCAGGTAGTCGTCGGCCCCGGCAGCCAATCCCTCGACCTTGTCCTGCCAGTTGCCGCGGGCGGTCAGGATCAGGATCGGGAAGGTCTTGTCGAGGGCGCGCAGGCGGCCGATCAGCTCCAGTCCGCTCATCCCCGGCAGGCCGAGGTCGACGATGGCCAGGTCATGGTTGAACTCCCCGGCCTGGTACAACGCCTCTTCGGCGTCGGCCACGGCTTCGACCACATGGCCGCTCTCGGTCAAGCGGGTCTGGAGGTGGTGGCGCAGCAGCGCTTCGTCCTCGACCACCAGCAATTTCATCGGTTTCTCCCTTGGCAATGCGTTACGCAGCATAACAGCGAACCGGCCCCGCTCGATGGGGCCGGCTCAGGCAACATGGGCTCAGAACCTGTAGTTGGCCGAGAGGTAGGTCTGCGCACTGCTGGTCAGGCGCAGTGCCCCTTGCTTGCTCTCGCCGCGCTCGCCCAGGTCGGTACTGGCGTTGCTGCGCAGGTAACGGTAGCCCAGCTCCACCGAGGCGTTATCGCTGACCTGCTGGAGCACGCCGCCCTGCAGGCCGACTGCATAACCGATATCACTGTCGCGGCTGGCGCCCGGAGAGTCCTGGGTCAGCTTGGTCAGGCCGGCGCTGGCACCGCCGAACAGCTTGGTGCTGCTACCCAGCGGATAGAACAGATCGTAGCTGCCGAGCAGATTCTCCTGACGCAATTTAAGGCCGTTGTGGGTGCCTGAAACGTTGTCGTAGGTGGCGTAGTAGCGACCGTCGTCGTTGATCCGGCCGAGGCGCACGCCCCAGGTATCGTCCTTGCCGATGATGCCATCGGTGTTCTGGTTGCCGAGGTTCTGCTCCAGGCCGCTGGACTTGCGGACCTTGTCGCTGGTCTGGCCGTAGGTGAGGCCGGCGAAGGTATCGTCGGCCTGGACGCTCATGCTCGCGCCGAGGACGGTCAGTGCGGCCAGCAGGGTATTGAGGCTTTTCATGATGATGTTCTCCAGGGTGGTGCGCGGTTGAGGTGTGGAGGCTAGAGTAGGAACCCGGCCCTGAACCGCGGCTGAACCCCGCCTGAACCGGGGCTGAACGTCATCGATGTTTCGCTTATCCATGATTCAGAGAACAGGAGTACCGATCATGCGTTTATTGCTTGCTGCCGCCCTGCTGGGCGCCGCCGGGCTGGCCCAGGCTGCCGTGCAGACCCGCGAGATTCCTTATCAGGACGCCGACGGCAAGCGCCTGGTCGGCTATTACGCCTACGACGATGCGGTGAAGGGCCCGGTGCCGGGCGTGGTGGTGGTGCACGAATGGTGGGGGCTGAACGACTACGCCAAGCGCCGCGCCCGCGACCTCGCCGCCCTGGGCTACAGCGCACTGGCCATCGATATGTATGGCGACGGCAAGAACACCGAGCACCCGGCGGATGCCATGGGCTTCATGCAGGCGGCGCTCAAGGACCCGGCGGCGGCGGCCAGGCGTTTCGATGCAGGTGTCGAACTGCTCAAGCTGCAACCGCAGACCGACAAGGCGCGGATCGCCGCCATCGGCTATTGCTTCGGCGGCAAGGTGGTGCTGGACGCTGCACGGCGCGGGGAATCGCTGGCCGGCGTAGCGAGTTTCCACGGTGCGCTGGTGACCAGCACGCCAGCGACGCCCGGTAGCGTGAAGACCAGGATCCTGGTGGAACATGGCGCGGCGGACAGCATGGTCACCCCGGAGCAGGTGCTGGACTTCAAGAAGGAAATGGACGCCGCCGGCGCGACCTATGAGTTCGTCAGCATCCAGGGGGCCAAGCACGGGTTTACCAATCCGGATGCCGATCGCTTGAGCCATGGCGAACATGGCGGGCCGGACATTGGCTACAACAAGGCAGCGGACGAAAGTTCGTGGGCGGATCTGCAGGCGTTCTTCAAGAAGATCTTCTGATCACAGCGGCAAGCTTCAAGCAACAAGTGGCAAGAAGAGCAACCGGCATCACCGCCGCTTTCTCTTGCAGCTTGAAGCTTGCGGCTTGCAGCTTCGGCTCTAGAATACCCGCCATGAACCGACTCCCCGCCTGCTGCTCCCCCCTCCAGCACCACTGGCCCCTGCCCCGCCCGGTCCCCGGCGCGCAACTGGTCAGTTGCACCTTCGACCCGGCCGCCCTGCGCGCCGACGACTTCCAGCGCGCCGCGATCGAACAGACCCCCGCCCTGCAGCGCTCGGTCGCCAAGCGCCAGGCCGAGTACCTGGCCGGCCGGGCCTGCGCCCGCGCCGCCCTGCAGCATCTGGATGGGCGTCTCTACGTGCCGCCCACCGGCGACGACCGCGCGCCGATCTGGCCCGCCGATATCACCGGCTCCATTACCCATGGCAAGGGTTGGGCCGCCGCCGTGGTCGCCCACAAGAAGGACTGCCAGGGCCTCGGCCTCGACCAGGAGACCCTGCTCGACAACGAGCGCGCCGCACGGCTGGCGAAGGAAATCCTCACCGAAGCCGAACTCCAGCGTCTCGACCCGGCCCGCCAGAGCCTGGGCGTGACCCTGACCTTCTCGCTCAAGGAAAGCCTGTTCAAGGCCCTTTATCCGCTGGTGCTCAAGCGCTTCTACTTCGAACACGCCGAAGTGCTGGAATGGTCCGACGACGGCGCCGCCCGCCTGCGCCTGCTCACCGACCTGTCCGAGCACTGGCACCACGGCCGCGAAGTGCATGGCCAGTTCTGCCGCATGGGCGACCAGGTACTCAGCCTGATCGCGGTCTGATCTTCATTCTCCGCCCGGCCCCGGCTGCTCTCGCGGCCAGCTCAGGCTGAAACAGGCGCCGCCAAGCCGCTGGCTCTGGCCCACCAGGGCCCGACCGTTGTGCCAGTAGATGATTCGCCGGACGATCGACAGGCCCAGGCCATGCCCGCCGGATGAACGGGTACGGCTGTCGTCGAGCCGGGTGAAGGGGGTGAAAATCCGGTCCCAGGCACTTTCCGGCACGCCCGGGCCGTCGTCCTCGACATCGATACGGCAGCGCTGCAGGCCCAGTTGATAACTGAGGACGACCTGCGCCTCGGCGTGGCGCATGGCATTGCTCACCAGGTTCTGCAGGGCCCGGTGCAGGTAGCGCGGTTCGGCCTCCACCCAGGCGCCCTCGCCGCTGTCCTGTGAGGCACCGCGCAGCACCCGCACCTCACGCCGCAACGGGGCCAGCTCGGCGATGACCTGATCGAGCAACGCATCGAGGTCGACCCGTTGGAAATGCAGGGCTGGCGCCCCCTGCTCGAGGCGGGCGTACATGAGCATCTCGTCCACCAGCTTGTCGAGGTCCTGGATATCGCTGTCCATCCCGGCCAGGTGCTTGTCGCGGGCCTGCTCGGTACTGGCACTGGCGATCATTTCCAGGCCGAAGCGCAGCCGCGCCACGGGGGTGCGCAGCTCATGGGAAACGGCACGCACCAGCTCGCGCTGGATGGTCAGCGAGCGTTGCAGGTGTTCGGCCATGCCATTGAAAGCCTCGGCCAGGCGCCCCACCGAATCGGCACCCTCGACGACCACCCGGGTGTCCAGGCTGCCCTGGGCGATCTGGGTGGCGGCCACTTCGACCTGCGACAGGCGCCGTTCCAGTTGGCGCACCAGCAGGTAGACCACCAGGCCGATCAGGCTCAACCCGAGCACGGCGATCAGCACCAGCAGTTGCGGCGGATAAGGGTTCATCTGGTACAGCGGGCCGATCTCCAGGACCCAGGGTGTACCGGCGATCCCGGCGAAGACGCGGATCGAATCGCCGTCCTTGCCCAGGGCCATCACCGTATCGCCCTCCTCGACCCGGCGACGCTGGTCGTCATCCATATCCGCGTTGCCTTGCGCCAGCAGGCGCAGGTCGAACCCGAAGCCCTTGCTCTCTTTCAGCTCCGCCAGACGCCGGGCCTGCTCGGCCACCGGGTAGCGCACCAGTTCGTCCACCAGCAGGTAGATGGTGGCCCGGGCCAGTTGCTCGCTGATCTGCTGCACTTCGCCGGTCAGCACCAGGTCACGGCCCTTGAGCTGGCTGACCACCCGGGCCTGGTGCGGACCAAGATGCTCCACCAGCACCTGGCCGCGTTGCAGGCGGGTGCGCTGGCTACCATCGAGATGGGCATCGGCGCTGGTCTGCACGGCCAGCGGAATCCCCAGCAGGCGCTCCCACAGGGCCAGGGCACGGGTACGCTCGACGCCGTTCATCCGTGCCAGGTTGTCGGCCATCAGAGTGAAGGTGCCGTGGGCCAGGCGCTCGCGGTACTGTCCGGCGCGCACTTCGTTGAGCAGGTGCAGGCTGAGGGTACCGAGGACCGCCACCAGCACCAGCACGGCGAGCATTCCGCCGTAGATGCGCAGGAAGATCGAGTTCATGGGTTGCGATCCAGCGTCTCGGCGGCCTCGCGCACGAACAGGTAGCCCTTGCTGCGGATGGTCTTGATCATCCGTGGATGGATCGGGTCGTCGCCGATCTTCGGACGGATGCGCGAGATACGGACGTCGATGGAACGGTCCTGGCCGTCGTAGCCGACGCCGCGCAGGGAAGTGAAGATCTCTTCCCGGGAAAGAATGCGCCCGGCGTTGCTGATCAGCAGCCAGAGCAGGTCGAATTCGGCGCCGGTCAGCTCGATGACGGCATCCCCCAGCCAGGCTTCGCGCAAGGTGTTATCGACCCGCAGCGGGCCGAACTGCACGCTGCGCAACTGTTCTTCGACCGCAGGCGGCTCGGCCCGGCGCAACAGGGCGTTGATCCGCGCCAGCAGCAGGCGCGGGCGCACCGGCTTGCACACATAGTCGTCGGCGCCAAGGTCGAGGCCCTGGACCTGGTCGAGGTCATCGCTGCGTGCGGTGAGCATGAGGATCGGCCCCGGATAGCGCTGGCGCACCTTGCGGCAGATGCTCAGGCCGTCTTCGCCGGGAAGCATCAGGTCGAGGATCACCAGGTCCGGCTGCTGGTTGATGATGCGCGCGGCGGCCTTGGCCCCGTCGCCCTCGACCTCGACGCTGAAACCGTTGGCCTGAAGGTATTCGCGGGTCAGCTCGGCAAGACGCTGGTCATCCTCGACGATCAATACCTGACAGCTTCGCTGCTCCACGGCCCCACTCCTGCGTTTCGTTGTTATTGGAATCCTGTCGCCAAAAGGCAACATCGGCAGCGGATACTACGTGGCACCCCGGGCACTGCCAACCGCTTGCCATGGGCACGCAATTTGCCTGCCAGCGATCGCTGTGGAGGGTGCTTTTTGTGATAGGGTTCGCGCCCGCAAAAAATCCTCTGTCGCCTTTTCCTACATGAAAAAAGGATGACAGGCGGTCTTCTCCCGATAGGACGCGGCCTACAGCGTTTTGTCCAGTTTCACTCACAAACTACACACAAGTTATCCACAGATCGTCGCCTTGCAATAGGGTCGATACCGCATTATCTTGTATCTCACTCACAGCAAAACACTACATCTTGGGTTTTCATCAAAATCCCAAGCACAAGTCAAGCATCGAACTCAAGCCTTTCAGTGGCTGTTTTTTTTGCTTGAACTTTAGGTGATTTCAGCAGCCAAACCGCTCCTGCGGAGGCGACCGTTGCAAGCCCTCAGAGGGCGTTGTTCCGGGTATGGATGGCGCCGGCCAGTGCCGCACATCCGCACAGCAACAGATTTTGGGTCGGCGACCCAAGACTTTTGACTTCGGCCAGGGAGCGGCATGCGAATGCCCCTTTTTCCTGATCCGTCCCGAAGTCGGGTGCACGCCCTGTCGCGGCGCGAGTGCTTTCGAGCCACGCCTGCGGCAGATGCCTGTCGGACCTTTGGATGGAACGGTGGGTGCCTATCCGGCGCCTGAATAAACATAGAGAACGTGGAGACACCCATGCACACCGACACAACTCGCGAGAACCCGCAGGCCAAGGCGCCGCAGGCCGCCGATTCGACCCAGGATCTGGCAGCAACCGCCCCCGGCCAACTGCGCGTGATCAAGCGCAACGGCACTGTCGTTCCCTACACCGACGACAAGATCACCGTTGCCATCACCAAAGCGTTCCTCGCAGTTGAAGGCGGCACCGCTGCCGCCTCGTCGCGCATCCACGACACCGTCGCGCGCCTGACCGAGCAGGTCACCGCCACCTTCAAGCGCCGCATGCCGTCCGGCGGCACCATCCACATCGAAGAAATCCAGGACCAGGTCGAACTGGCCCTGATGCGTGCCGGCGAGCAGAAAGTCGCCCGCGACTACGTGATCTACCGCGAACAGCGTGCCCGCGAGCGCGCCAACCGTGGCAGCAGCGACGCCGTGGTGCAGCCGCACCCGAGCATCCGCATCACCCTGGCCGACGGCAGTCTCGCGCCACTGGACATGAACCGCCTGAACACCATCATTTCCGAAGCCTGCGAAGGCCTGGCCGAAGTCGATGGCGACCTGATCCAGCGCGAAACCCTGAAGAACCTCTACGACGGCGTGGCCATCAAGGACGTCAACACCGCCCTGGTGATGACCGCCCGTACCCTGGTCGAGCGCGAGCCGAACTACTCCTTCGTCACCGCCCGCCTGCTGATGGACACCCTGCGCGCCGAAGCGCTGGGCTTCCTCGAGGTCGCCGAGAGCGCCACCCACCACGAGATGGCCGACCTGTATGCCAAGGCGCTGCCGGCCTACATCGCCAAGGGCGTGGAATACGAGCTGCTCGACCCGGCCCTGGCCAGCTTCGACCTGGAGCGCATCGGCCAGGCGATCAACCACGAGCGCGACCAGCAGTTCACCTACCTCGGCCTGCAGACCCTCTACGACCGCTACTTCATCCACAAGGATGGCGTGCGCTTCGAGCTGCCGCAGGTGTTCTTCATGCGCGTCGCCATGGGCCTGGCCCTCGGCGAGAAAGACCGTGAAGCCCGTGCGATCGAGTTCTACAACCTGCTGTCGTCCTTCGACTACATGGCCTCGACCCCGACCCTGTTCAACGCCGGTACCCTGCGTCCACAGCTGTCGAGCTGCTACCTGACCACCGTCCCGGACGACCTGTCGGGCATCTACCATGCGATCCACGACAACGCCATGCTGTCGAAATTCGCCGGTGGCCTGGGCAACGACTGGACTCCGGTGCGCGCGCTGGGCTCCTACATCAAGGGCACCAACGGCAAATCGCAAGGCGTCGTGCCGTTCCTGAAAGTGGTCAACGACACCGCCGTCGCGGTCAACCAGGGCGGCAAGCGCAAGGGCGCGGTCTGCGCCTACCTGGAAACCTGGCACCTCGATATCGAAGAATTCATCGAGCTGCGCAAGAACACCGGTGACGATCGTCGTCGTACCCACGACATGAACACTGCCAACTGGATCCCTGACCTGTTCATGAAGCGCGTCTTCGAAGACGGCAAGTGGACCCTGTTCTCGCCATCGGAAGTGCCGGACCTGCACGACCTGACCGGCAAGGCCTTCGAAGAGCGCTACGAGTACTACGAAGCCCTGACCGAGTACAACAAGATCAAGGTGTTCAAGACCATCCAGGCCAAGGACCTGTGGCGCAAGATGCTCTCGATGCTGTTCGAGACCGGCCACCCATGGCTGACCTTCAAAGACCCGTGCAACCTGCGCAGCCCGCAGCAGCACGTGGGCGTGGTGCACAGCTCGAACCTGTGCACCGAGATCACCCTGAACACCAACAAGGACGAGATCGCGGTCTGCAACCTGGGCTCGATCAACCTGCCGAACCACATCGTCGACGGCAAGCTCGACCACGCCAAGCTGCAACGCACCGTGCACACCGCCGTGCGCATGCTGGATAACGTGATCGACATCAACTACTACTCCGTGCCGCAGGCTCGCAACTCGAACCTCAAGCACCGTCCGGTCGGCCTGGGCATCATGGGCTTCCAGGACGCGCTGTACCTGCAGCACATCGCCTACGGTTCCGACGCGGCCGTCGAGTTCGCCGACCGTTCCATGGAAGCGGTGAGCTACTTCGCCATCCAGGCCTCCTGTGACCTGGCCGACGAGCGCGGTGCCTACGAGACCTTCCAGGGTTCGCTGTGGTCCAAGGGCATCCTGCCGCTGGATTCGCAACAGATCCTGATCGAAGCCCGTGGCGCCAAGTACATCGACGTCAACCTGGACGAGACCCTGGACTGGGCACCGGTCCGCGAGCGCGTGCAGAAAGGTATCCGCAACTCGAACATCATGGCCATCGCGCCGACCGCGACCATCGCCAACATCACCGGCGTCTCGCAGTCCATCGAGCCGACCTACCAGAACCTGTACGTGAAGTCGAACCTGTCCGGCGAATTCACCGTGATCAACCCGTACCTGGTTCGCGACCTCAAGGCGCGCGGCCTGTGGGACTCGGTCATGATCAACGACCTGAAGTACTACGACGGTTCCGTGCAGCAGATCGAGCGTATCCCGCAAGAGCTGAAGGACCTGTACGCCACTGCCTTCGAAGTGGAAACCAAGTGGATCGTCGACGCCGCCAGCCGCCGCCAGAAGTGGATCGACCAGGCGCAGTCGCTGAACCTGTACATCGCCGGCGCTTCAGGCAAGAAGCTCGACGTGACCTACCGCATGGCCTGGTACCGTGGCCTGAAGACCACCTACTACCTCCGTGCCCTGGCCGCGACCAGCACCGAGAAGTCGACCATCACCACCGGCAAGCTCAACGCCGTGTCCAGTGGTGGCGACAGCAGCGCCCCGGTCCAGGCCAAGGCCGCACCGGCAGCAGAACCGGCTCCAGCGCCAGTGCCGAAGGCCTGCGCCATCGACGAGCCGGACTGCGAGGCCTGCCAGTAAGGTGAATCGAGGCGTCCTGCGGGGCGCCTCGTTGCCTGGGCCAGAAACAACAAAACCGAAGCCTGCGCTTCGGCACTCAGATTTTGCGTGCACTGCTGTACCCCGACGCAAGCAACGCAACCAAGATCCACCGGCCATACTTTGAACATGGCCCTCAAGCAGGAGACCCCACCATGCTGAGCTGGGACGAATTCGACAAAGAAGACGGCGAAGCCGTCGCCAAGACCGGCGCTGCCGGCCACTCCGCCGCCGCCGGCATCGACAAGCTGGACAGCGCCGGTGGCGCTGCCGCCCTCGAAGCCCGCGCCGTCACCGCCAACGACTCGGCTGCAGTGGTCCGCGCCAAGGCTGCGCTGGACGAACTGGACATCGCCGAAGGCCTGGCCGAGCTGGAAGGCTCCGCTGCCCGTGTCGCGGTCGATGAAAAGCGCATGATCAACTGCCGCGCCGACCTCAACCAGCTGGTCCCGTTCAAGTACGACTGGGCCTGGCAGAAATACCTCGACGGCTGCGCCAACCACTGGATGCCGCAAGAGGTCAACATGACCGCGGACATCGCCCTGTGGAAGAGCCCGGAAGGCCTGACCGACGACGAGCGTCGCATCGTCATGCGCAACCTCGGCTTCTTCTCCACCGCCGACTCCCTGGTTGCCAACAACCTCGCGCTAGCCGTATACCGCCTGATCACCAACCCCGAATGCCGCCAGTACATCCTGCGCCAGGCCTTCGAGGAAGCGATCCACACCCACGCCTACCAGTACTGCATCGAGTCGCTGGGCATGGATGAAGGCGAGATCTTCAACATGTACCACGAGATCCCGTCGGTCGCGAAAAAGGCCGCCTGGGGCCTGCGCTACACCCGCTCGATCTCCGACCCGGAATTCAAGACCGGCACCGTCGAGACCGACAAGGAACTGCTGCGCAACCTGATCGCCTACTACTGCGTCCTGGAAGGCATCTTCTTCTACTGCGGCTTCACCCAGATCCTCTCCATGGGCCGTCGCAACAAGATGACCGGCGTGGCCGAGCAGTTCCAGTACATCCTGCGTGACGAATCCATGCACCTGAACTTCGGTATCGACGTGATCAACCAGATCAAGATCGAAAACCCGCACCTGTGGGATGCCGAAATGAAGGAAGAAGCCTCGCAGATGATCCTGCAGGGCACCCAGCTGGAAATCGAATACGCACGCGATACCATGCCACGCGGCGTGCTGGGCATGAACGCCGCGATGATGGAGGACTACCTCAAGTTCATCGCCAACCGTCGCCTGTCGCAGATTGGCCTGAAGGAAGAATATCCAGGCACTACCAACCCGTTCCCGTGGATGAGCGAGATCATGGACTTGAAGAAGGAGAAGAACTTCTTCGAGACGCGAGTGATCGAGTATCAGACGGGTGGGGCGTTGAGCTGGGATTGATGGGCTCGCACCACATTGTTCTATGGAAAAGGCTGCCTTCGGGCAGCCTTTTTACTTTGTGTGTCAAACCAACCCCAACAGATTGACGGGTAGCCTTTACTTTCCTAGCTTTGGCCTTCAGCGCTTAAGAACGCTCACGCGGCGGCAATCCGTTCCCGACAGAAACGGCTCTTCCATTACTGGCAGGCCGACCATGACCGTTACCTACGAACCTACTCTTTTTACCCGCCACAACCGCCCTCTCCACACCCTCTGGCTCGAATCCCAGGCCTGGTTCTGCGCCCGCGAGCTCGGCCGCCTGATGGGCCGCTTCGTGGATGAGCGCTGCATCGGCCGGCTCGATCCGGATCAGTGGCGCACGCTGAGGCTGTTGCGCTATGGCCGGGAGGTAGAGGCGCTGATGGTCAGTGAGTCCGGGGCCTATACGTTGCTGGCACATCACTATGTGCCGGAGAACCGGTCATTGCGGCACTGGCTGACCCATGAGGTGGTGGCGGTGTTGCGGGATGGGCAGGAAACAGCTGGGGATGATAGGCCGAGGCTTGGACAGATGCGCTGGGGTGGCGAGCGGGTGGTGAGTTTGTTGTATTGGCAGAGCGAGCCTTGGGTGAGGTTGCGGGATATGCCGGTGGTGGTGGATGAGGTCGGGCCAGAGCCGCAGGAAACTCGGCGGCGCGGGTGGGTGGGGCGGGTTTTGCGGTTTTGAGGTCAGCTACAGGATGAAGGCACTACGCGGACGGGGTAGGAGCGGATTCATCCGCGATCGGCGGCGAAGCCGTCGTAAAACCTAAGTCCCAGGTTTGTCTGATACACCGGGGCTTTAGGTTTTATGGCCGCTTCGCGCCCAATCGCGGATGAATCCGCTCCCACCTCGACCGGGTTGCGCCAGCTTGGTGTGGCTGCCTCAGCAGCAGCCATACCGGCTACTCAAGCCTCTCAGCAGCGCTTTGATCGGCTTGGTCATGATCTCGCCGACCAAGCGCAACCACAAAAATGACGACCTCCTGATCAATCACTTGATAGATCAAACGATACCCGCTGCTGCGTAATTTGATCTTGTAACAATCAGGTAGTGAGTGAAGGCGATTTGCCTCAATACGAGGCTGTAGAAGGATCTCTGCCAACTTTTTCTTGAATTGCTGGCGCACCGTATCGCCAAGCTTTCGCCATTCCTTCAGTGCGCGCTTATCGAATTCAAGACTATAAGTCATCCAGTTCAACCTTCACTCGCTGGGGAGTGGCAAGTCGTTCGCGGACAGTTGCAACCAGTTCTTCATCCTCTTCCGTCAACAGCACAGGCCGAAAAGGGAGCCGCCCTTGCTCCGCCACATATTGCAGCGCCTGGCGCATAAACTCTGAAGGCGTGATTCCCAGCCGCTCAAGCTCGCTGTATGCAAGGGTTTTCAGTTCATCGTCGACACGAATATTGATGGAAGCCATCACCTGCCCTCCTGTAATGACAAACGTCTTTACAATGCCTTGAGCCAACACCAAATGCAACCACATGGAAGGAGGGTCATGGACTTCGAGACGAACGGGCCAGAATTGGCTTCCTGGCATGAATGAACGGCATGCTCCACCCGGTAGCACAGTGGTCGGCAGCTGATATCAGCGCTTTACGCAGGCGAACAACCCATTCCCGGAAACCCCATCCCACGGCACCAGTTTTTCGTAGTCATGCTCCAGCACATGCACCTCGAAATACGGCTCCAGCAGTTCCTGCAACTCGTCGAAGCTCACCGCTACCATCGGGTGCTCGTCATGCCAGACCTGGGTCTGCCCCGCCAGCGTGCGCTCGATACTCAACCGCAAGGCCTGCCGCTCGCCCTCACCCGGGTAATTCCAGGCCGAGCGGAAGGTGAAGCGGGCATCATCCAGGGTCGCGGTGTGGGAGACGAACGAGCCGTTGTCGATCCGCCGCCGGTCCACGCTGTTGAAACAGAACACCCCGCCCTCCTCCAGCGCCGCGTGTACGCTGGCGATGCATGCCTTGAGCCGTTCAACAGAGCCGCTGTAATGCACCGAATACAGGAAGCAGGTGATCAAGTCCACCGGCTCGGCCACAGTGAAGCCGCACATGTCGCCCAGCGAGAAATGCGCCTCGGGACAGCGCAACGCCGCCTTGTCGAGCATCGGCTGGTTGATATCCAGTCCGGCACTTTGATGACCTGCATCGATGAAGTGGCGGACATGCGGACCGGTGCCGCAGGCGAGGTCGAGGTGGCGCTTGCCGCCGTTGCCGAACAACTGCTGCAGGCGCTGCACGCAGTGGCTTTGCGCGCGGTAGTCGATATTCGCGCACATCAGGTCGTAGTAGCCCGACAGGTCGGTGTAGAGAGCATTGCCGGACATGGGCACCTGGGTATGCAAAGGGATCGAGGGGGCGGCATTGTAGCCGGAAGCACGGACGAAAAAAGGCCCGGTGAAGCAGAACTTCACCGGGCCCTCCTTTACTTCGGTAGATCCCTCAGGCGAGGTCGAAACGGTCCAGGTTCATGACCTTGGTCCAGGCCGCGACGAAGTCCCGGGCGAACTTCTCCTTGGCGTCGCTGCTGGCGTAGACCTCGGCGTAGGCCCGCAGGATCGAGTTGGAACCGAACACCAGGTCGTTGCGGGTGGCGGTGTATTTCACTTCGCCAGTCTTGCGGTCACGGCCTTCGAAGACTTCGTTGCTGTCATCCGCCGCTTTCCAGACGGTATTCATGTCCAGCAGGTTGACGAAGAAGTCGTTGCTCAACGCGCCGACACGATCGGTAAAGACACCATGCCGGCTACCATCGAAGTTGGTACCCAGGACCCGCATGCCGCCTACCAGCGCGGTCAGTTCCGGCGCAGTGAGCGTCAGCAGTTGCGCACGGTCGATCAGCAACGATTCGGTGGTGGCCGCACTGGTGCTGCGGCGGTAGTTACGGAAGCCGTCAGCCAGCGGTTCGAGGTATTCGAACGACTCGACGTCGGTCTGGTCCTGGCGCGCATCGACGCGACCCGGTGCGAAAGGCACCTGGACGTTGACGCCGGCCGCCTGCGCCGCCTGCTCGATACCGACCACACCGGCCAGCACGATGACATCGGCCAGCGATGCCTTGCCCGACGCCTGCTGCACCGCCTTGAGGCGCTCCAGGGTGCCGACGGCGATCTCGTTCACCGCCCAGTCTTTTTGCGGCGCCAGGGCCAGGCGCGCCCCGTTGGCGCCGCCACGCTTGTCGCCACCGCGGAAGGTCGAGGCCGAGGCCCAGGCCACCGAAACCAGTTCGCCCACCGACAGGCCGGCCTGGGCGATCTTCGCCTTGAGGTCGGCGATATCCGCCGCGCTCGGGTTGTGTACGGGGCGGGGCAACGGGTCCTGCCAGATCAACTCTTCACGCGGCACTTCCGGACCGAGGTAGCGTGCCACCGGCCCCATGTCACGGTGGGTCAGCTTGAACCAGGCGCGGGCGAAGGCTTCGCTGAATGCCTGCGGGTCGTTGAGGAAGCGACGGGAGATCTTCTCGAAGCCCGGATCGAAACGCAGGGTCAGGTCGGTCACCAGCATGGTCGGCCGGCGCTTTTTCGACGGATCGAACGGATCGGGCATGATCTCCGGTGCGTCCAGCGCTTCGAACTGGATGGCACCCGCCGGACTGCGGGTCTGGGTCCATTCGAACTTGAACAGGTTTTCGAAGAAGTTGTTGCTCCACTGGGTCGGCGTCTGCGACCAGATCACTTCCAGACCGGAGGTGATGGCGTGGGCACCGACGCCGCTTTCGTAGGCGCTGGCCCAGCCCAGGCCCTGGGATTCGATACCACCGGCTTCCGGATCGACACCCACATGGCTGGCTGCAGAGGCACCGTGGGTCTTGCCGAGGGTGTGACCGCCAGCGATCAGGGCGACGATTTCCTCGTCGTCCATGGCCATGTTGCCGAAGGTGGCGCGGATCGCCGCCGCCGCCGAAGCCGGGTCGCCACTGGCGTTAGGGCCTTCGGGGTTCACGTAGATCAGGCCCATTTCAGTGGCCGACAGCGGGTTCTTGGCCAGGGTTTCCGGATCGCGGTGGGTCAGCCAGGCTTTCTCGTCGCCCCAGTTCACGTCGTAATCCGGCTCCCAGACGTCTTCACGACCGGCACCGAAACCGAAAGTACGGAAGCCCGAGGCTTCCAGCGCGACGTTGCCGGCGAGGATCATCAGGTCGGCCCAGGAGATCTTCTGCCCGTACTTCTGCTTGATCGGCCACAGCAGGCGGCGTGCCTTGTCCAGGCTGACGTTGTCGGGCCAGGAATTGAGCGGAGCGAAGCGTTGCTGGCCACGACCGGCGCCACCACGGCCGTCCACGGTGCGGTAGGTGCCGGCGCTGTGCCAGGCCATGCGGATGAACAGGCCGCCGTAGCTGCCCCAGTCGGCAGGCCACCAGTCCTGGGAGTCGGTCAGGAGGTTTTTCAGATCGGCCTTGAGCGCGGAATAATCGAGCTTCTTGAATTCCTCGCGGTAGTTGAATTTCTCCCCGAGCGGGTTCGAACGATCCGAGTGCTGGTTGAGCAGGTCCACCCGCAACTGATTCGGCCACCAGTCACGATTGCTGGTACCACCGCCGGATGTGTTGTGGAACGGGCACTTACCTTGGTTCGACATTGCTGCTTTCTCCTTTTTCCTCAGCAGACCGGCCCTTGGTGACGCGGCCGACAATGGTGGAACTTTAAGACTGCACGCCGCATGGGAAAAATTTATTAATTATATGAATTCAATAGCCATTTCCTTCTTGGCAAGCGAAACCAAGGCAGGCACATGAAAGTTCCTTCTGGGCGATCCGGAAATCGACGAGCGGCGCGAGCTGCGCGGAGAAGTAAAGCAGAGGGCCGGGGGCGGCGATTGGAAGATATGTAAATAAAAGCGAAGCGGCGGGCTCCGATCGCCAATCTTCACCGGTGGACGGGAGCTGGCGATCGGCGCCGAAAGGACGCTTAGAAATCCACGGTGGCGGAAAGCTTCAGGGTGCGCGGCTCTCCTTGTGTCAGGTAGTTGTTCGCCGTCGAGGCCGAGGCCCAGTACGCCTTGTTCGCCACATTCTCCACATTGGCGCGCAGGGTGATGTATTTATCGTCGGCCTTGAAGCCATATCGCGCACCGAGGTCGACCCGCGTCCAGGCCGGAATGCTCAAGGTGTTGGCCGCGTTGACGTATTCGCCCCCGGTGCGCAGCAGGCGCCCGTTGATGGCAGCGCCCTGGATGCCCGGCACATCCCATTCGCCCCCAAGGTTGAACTGGAAGCGCGGCACACCGGCAGCGCGATTACCGTCGGTGGCGCCATTGGCCGTGTTCTTCTGCTCGGTGTCCATCCAGGTGGCACCGGCCAGCACCCGCAGGCCGTCGAGTGGCTCGCCGAAGACGTTCAGCTCGACCCCTTTGTTGATCTGCTCGCCATCGACATTGAAGGTACCGAGGGCTACGCCGGGGGTGTAGCTGGTGGAATTGTTCGGCTGCTCGATGCGGTAAACACCCAGGGTCGCACCGAAACTGTCCCAGTCCAGCTTGACCCCGGCCTCGGTCTGCTTGCTGCGCTTGGGCGGAAAGACTTCACCAGGGTTGGTGACGTTGGTCAGCGGAGCGGTCGGCCCCTGGGCCAGGCCTTCGATGCGGTTGGCATAGAAGGACACGTGCTCCCAGGGCTTGATCACCAGGCCATAGACCGGTGTGGTGATGGACTCGTCGTAGTTGCTGGTGCGCGCACCGCTGGCAGTGTTCCAGGCGTCGACTTCAAGGGTCTGGCGACGTACGCCAAGGGTGAGCAACACACGATCGTCGATAAAACCGAAGGTATCGGACAGCGCGACACTCTTGATGCGGTTCTTGCCGACGACACGCGGGTCGTGGATATCGCTGCCGAAATAGGTGTTGGTCGGCCGCGGCACCTGGATCGGCTGGTACAGGTTGCCCACCGGCCGGTTCGCCACCAGGATCGCTTCATACGCCGAACGCTGCTCGCCCCACATGCCGGACAGGCCCAGGTTCATCCGGTGGCTGACAGGGCCGGTGTCGAACCGACCATCCAGGCCGGCGACGGCACTCTTGTTATCCTCGTCATGGGGCGGATACAGAAAGCCCGTGCGACCGCTGCCGTCGTTGCCCACATACAACGAAGAATAAATACCGTTCTCCCGGGTGTGCTTGGCACCGATACCGGCGTAGGCGGTCCAGTTGTCGTTGAGGTCGTACTCGCCGTTGAGCATGCCGTAGGTGTCTTCCAGCTCGGACCAGCTCCAGTCCTGGGCGTAGTTGTTCTTCGCCGAGGGTGCATGGGGCACCTTGGTGCCATTGGGGTAGACCACGGCGCGACCCTTGTCGATGCGCTGCTTCTGGTAACCGAAATCGGTAGAAAGCCGCAGCCGCTCGCCACGGTAATCGAGGCCGACGGCGATCAGCGAAGTGCGCTTGCGCTCATCATCGATGGCCGTTTCTCCGCCCCGCTGGGCCAGGTTGATCCGTGCGCCGAAGCGGTTGTCTTCGCCGAAACGCTGGCCAAGATCCAGGTGGCCGCCAACCTGGGCGTCGGTGGTGTAGTCCAGGGTCACGCTACGGGTCGGAGTGTCTCCGGCGCGCTTGGGCACCAGGTTGACGCTGCCGCCGATACCGCTGCCTTGCGGGGCGACGCCGTTGATGAAGGCATTGGGCCCCTTGAACAACTCCACCCTTTCCACCGCCTCGGTGTTGATGATCTGCCGAGGCAGAACACCGTACAGGCCGTTGAAGGCGATATCGTCGCTCTGCAGCGGCAGGCCGCGGATGGTGAAAACCTGGGAAAAGTTACCGAAACCCGCCGACTGGCGCACGGCGGCATCGTTGAGCAGGACGTCGCCAACGGTACGGGCTTGCTGGTCGGCGATGGCCTTGGCGGTATAGCTGACAACGCTGAAAGGCACGTCGGTGATCGATCGGTTGCCCAGCACACCGAGGTGGGCACTGCGTGCGACCTGGCCGCCGGCATAGGTATCGTCAGCGAAGTCACCTGTAGCATTGACATTGGTGGCGCCCAATTGCAACACATCGCCGCTGGCGGCCGGGGCCAGGGTGTAGCCATTGCTGCCAAGGCTCTGCAACACGTAGCCACTACCCTGCAGAAGTTGGGCGAAGCCGCCCTCGACGCTGTAGTTGCCTTGCAGACCAGGGCTATGCCGATCATTGAGCAGCTTCGCATCGAAGGACAGCGGCACGCCGGAAATCACGGCGAACCGGGCCAGTACATCCCCCAAGGCTCCGGGCTCGATGCTGTAGCCGCGGCCAACGCTGTTCGGCAGCGCTTCGGCGGCGCTGACACTGTGTGGCGGAACCAGGGCTGCGAGGGCGATAGCCAGGCTCAACGTCTTCAAGACAATACGCGGAGGACTGACTCGGGAAACGGACTGCAACAGCCTGGATGTCATGCGAAGCTCCTGTCGGCAAAAAGGAAAGTGAGGATTCACTTCCTCACCGAAGGGGCTGGAAAAAGGTATCAGGCGGCGTGTGATTTTATTTCAGCGGGGTTCGATCGCAACCCAGTAATGGGTCAGGCTGTTGATGCGGATCGGCAGGGTGTCCTGGAGCAGGCGCAGGCTGGCATCGGTATCTTTCACAGGGAAGGCGCCGGATACCGTCAGGGCGGCGACGTCGCCATGGCAACGCAGCACCCCGCGGCGATAGCGGCCAAGCTCGGCGAGCAGGTCGTCGAGGCGCATAGTGCGCGCGAGCAGCATGCCGTGCTCCCAGCTCAGCGCTGCCGTGTCCAGGGGCTGGGCCGGGCTGAGGGTTTCGCGGCCGAAACTGCCTTGTTCACCCGCGTTCAGGATCAGTGCCCCACTTGCCTGGGCCGGGTGCATTTCCACGGCGCCTTCGGTGACGAACACATGACTCTGCTGCCCTTCGATCCGAACGCTGAACCGTGTGCCGAGGGCCCGGGCGGTGCCGTGACGGGTTTCGAGAACAAGGGAACGGGTCGGGTCCTTGGCGGTGCTGATCAGAAGTTCACCTTCCAGCAGCTTGATCCGCCGCTCATGGGCGTTGAAGGCGATGTTCACGGCGCTACCGGTATTGATCAGCAGTTGCGTGCCGTCCGGGAGGACGACGGACTTCTGCTCACCAATGGCGGTGCGCTGATCAGCGCTCCACTGCTGCCAGGGAAGCTCGCGATAGGCCATCCACAATGCGGGACCAGCCAGCAGGAACAAGCCAAGACGGTGCAGGGCCTGGCGGCGGCCGACGCGCTTGCTGTGGTGCAGGCGCCGAAAGGTGTCACTGGCAAGACTGCCGGGTAACGCATGCAAGTCACCGAGCAGGGCTTCGGCACGTTGCCAGGCCAATGCATGCTGCGGGCTGCGCTTGCACCACAGCTGGATCGCGCGGTGGTCGGCGTCGGTCGGAGCACCGGACTGCAGTTGCACCAGCCAGTCGGCGGCTTCACCGAGGATCAGCGGGTCGATATCGGGATTCATCAGCCGACGCTCAGGCAGGCGATAAACGCCTCGCGCATATGGCGTTTGACGGTGATCAACGATACGCCGAGCCGGTTGGCGATCTGCGGGTAGGTCAAGCCGTCTATCTGCGAAAGAAGGAAGGCTTCGCGCGTGCGCTCGGGCAGTTCGCGGAGCATGGCGTCAATGCGCTGCAGCGTCTCGAGGATCAGCCAGCGGGTTTCTGGCGAGGGAACTTCGGCTTCGGGCAAATGGGCGATGCTTTGCAGATACGCCCGTTCGACATCCTGACGTCGCCAGCGGTCGATGACCAGGCCCTTGGCGATGTGAGTCAACAGGGCCCGAGGTTCACTGCCAAAGCTGCGGGACGGTCGGGTCAACAAGCGTACGAAGGTATCGTGGGCCAGGTCGGCAGCATCGCTGGTGTTACCCAGTTTGCGTTGGAGCCAGCCGTGCAGCCAGCCATGATGCTCGCAATAGAGGGCCTGGATATGCGGGTAGGAGGCGCGATCAGTCAACGACATAGAGACCACTGGGCGCCGACGGCGGACGGCATTAATGTAAGTAAGAATTGCTATCAATTCTATCTGTGCAGAGTCCGCTCTGGCAATTGCAACAAGATGAGTACAGGCCGACCGGACGCGGCATCTCTTTGCCCAGCTGTGAGAAAATGCGCGGCTTTTTTGTTCCGCAGAATGGAGATGTACTCTTTTGGTAATGCATTACTCAACGAACGGCGACAGCGTCGCCTGTGGTCGCGTCGGTAACAACCTGAGCATCAGCGCGGTCGAGGCCGAAGTGGATTGCAAATCGTGCCAGCGCTCGCTGGCCAAGGCGGAAGCCGCGCCGGTGAAGAAAGCACCGTCCCTGGCTGAACTGCGCAAGCAGCGCCAGGTGAGTCAGGCACGCGAGGAAGCCGCCACCTTCTGCTTCAAGGCCAACTGGCGCGCGCGCCTGAGCGCTCTTCCCGATCGTTGCCGCCTGCCACGAGGCGTTGCACCCCAGGCATTCGTCTAAATCTTTTCACGGGGCCAAATGGCCCCGTGTTTTCAGGTGTTTTTTCTGGCCGGA